>CAZFBZ010000007.1:28577-36530 GCA_964517345.1 uncultured Candidatus Peribacteria bacterium
CCCACGGCCGAGCAGCAGGTGCAGGCCAACAACATCGACATGCAGGCGACGATTCTTTCGTTCCTGTACTTCGGCCAGGGCGAGAACGCGGTGCACAACGCGCGTCGAGACGTGCTGGCCGCGCACATGTTCGCCGCGCAGATGAACTTCCGGTCGAATCCCAATATCCCGCCGGCCACGCGCGACCAGTTCGTGAAGAACAGCAACGCGGTTCTGGCGCAGCTCAACTGGTTCCCATCTCGCGTTGTGATCGATCCCGCCGGCAGCCCGCCGCGCTACCAGCCGCCGCTGCCGCCGCGCGCCTCCGCTCCGACGACTGCGCCCGCGAACGGTCCCGCCAATACGACGAATACCCCGAACACCCCGAACACGCCGAACACCCCGAACACCCCGAACACACCCAATACCCCGAACACCCCCGACAATCCCCGTGCCGAAGTGGAGCAGTCCCGGGTGAACGATGAGAACGGACAATTCTACTTCGAGACGGCGCGCGGTCTGACACCGAATGCGGACGGCTCCTACAATCTCGATGTCGGCACGCCTCCGCGTGAGGTGTATTACAAGTTCGAGGGCACAGCCTGGCGTTACAGTCTGGATGGCGGCGTCACGTACCAGGATCTCCCGACGGACGCGGCCCAGCCCGCCGCGCTCAATCCGAGCCAGCGGCTCGCTTTCAACGAGATCAAGACCCGTCTCACCGGCAGCCATGCCGATACCGTCGCGCAGCGGCGCAGCTACGAGCAGGGCAGATTCCATTTGGAATACACGCTGGAACTCACTGCCAATGCCAACGATGCATACGAAGTCGAGGTCGGCACGCCGGCCCGCGACGTGTACGTCAAATTCGATGGCACGCACTGGCGCTACAGCCTCGATGACACCCCCGACAGTTACCGTGATTTCCCGGCCGACGCCTCGCAGCCTCCGGAGCTTAACCCGAGTCAGCGCCAGGGCTTGCAGACGCTCAAGACGCGCATCAGCGGGACCAGCCCCGAGACGACAGCGCAATATCAGGTCGCGGAACAAGGCCATTTCTACTTCTCTGTTGTCCGCGATCTCACTGCCAATGCCGACGAATCCTACAATCTCGACATCGGCGCGCCTCCGCGCGAGGTGTACTACAAACTGGAAGCCGGCCAGTGGCGCTGCAGCCTGGATGGCGGCACGACGTACCAGGATCTCCCGACGGATGCCGCTCAGCCTGCCGCGCTTAACGTCAGCCAGCGTGCGGAATTTCATCAAATCCGGGCGCGTCTCACGGGCGCTCACGCCGAGACGCAGGCGCAGATTTTGCAGTACCGCAATGGACAGCGGCACTTCCGGATTATGAAGAGTCTCATGCCCAACGCGGACGGCTCGTTCACGGACAGCGTTAGTCCGCCAGCCCGCAACGTGGATTACAAATTCGAAGGCACGGCCTGGCGCTACAGTCTGGATGGCGGCGTCACCTACACCGACCTTCCGCCCGCGGCCAATGCGGCCCAGCCCGCCTCGCTCAATGCGACGCAGCGCGCTGCATTCCATCGCACGTGCACGGTGCTCCGCTGAGCGGACGTGTCATTTCTTCGGAGGCTCCGGTGGTTTTTTTGTGAGAATTTTCTGCTTGGTAGCGATGAATCCCGCATCAATTGCGTCGCGCGTCTGGCGCGTCTTCGTCTCGGCGTCCATGCGGCGCTTCACCGCGTCCTGATCCAGCATGCGCTTGTGCATCTGCATGTCGGCCTGGGCTTCGGCACGTTTGTGGCCGAGATCCTGGATCAGCATCTGGAGGCGGGATTGTGCTTCTGCAGGCGAAATCGTGCCCCTCTGCTTATCGGCGTCGATCTGCTGGCGACGACGCTGCTCCTCGGCGTGCAGGGCTTTCTCCTTCTCGCGGAAATCGTCGTCGATCTCGCGGCGCTTCATCTGCGTGTCACGCTCGACGTTCTCCTTGATGCGCGCCTCCTCGCTGCCCGCGCGATACTTGTCTTCCTGCGCTTTCCGTTCGGCGCGGTGGAGATCCAGTTTGCGTTGCTGATCGTCCTCGTATGCCTTCTTCTCCGCCAGCGCCTTGAGGGCGGCGTCTTCATGCAACGATTCGAAGTACGCCTTCCGTTTGCGCTCGTAGGCGCGGTCTTTCTCCTCCTTCTCGGCGAGCAGCCGCGCTTCCTCCGCGCGCCGCCTCTTGTCTTTTTCGATCTCCTCTTTGCGCCGCATTTCGTCTTTGCGCCACTGCGCCAGTGCCTTCTTGCGGTTCTCCTCGGCCTTTTCTTCGGCCGTCACGTTGGCTGCCGCGCGCTCGACGAACGACGCTTTTTCCTCGGCATGTCCTTCGCGGCGTTTGGTCGCGCGCTCCTCTTCCTTCTGCATGTTCGCGAGGCTCTCGTCACGGAAACGGGCCAGCGCCTGGCGCTTGCGGATGTCCTCGGCGGAGGGGCCAGCCGGTGGGTCGGCGGTGGTCGCCATATCGCATCAGTATAGCAGTTTTTGGGCTTGGTGTCGCGCCGTTTCCGGTGGCATCCCGGACACTCCCGGCCCGCTGCGCTCTGGGAAAAAACGGTGTTTTTTGCTATAATGAGCTGATTTATGCATATCAGACCTATCCAGTCCCGGGGGATCGCCGAGGCCAGGCTGCTGCGCTTCTCCGGCGAGGTTCCGGCTCCGGTCGTGCCGCCCGCTGAACGCAGGGAAGCCCCTGCGGCGCCCGAGAACATCTTCAAGTGGGTGTCCGACATGGTGGGCGTTCGTCGTGAAGGCACCGCCAAGGGTCTCAGCGGACTGATCTCCAGCGCACTCGCGTTCATGTCGAAACTCGGTGCGGCAAATAACGCGCCGGCCGCAGCCCCGGTCGGGAATCCGCAGGCTGCCGAGAAGACCGAAAAGGCCGTGAAAGCCGAACAGGCGGAGAAGAGCGAAAAAGTCGAAGTCGAGGTCGGGCAGACGCAGAACTTTGTCGCGCCGCCGCCCATCATCGCCGCCCCGCGTCCGCGCGATGCAGCTCCGCCCGCCGGAGAAGTCCGTGAGCCGTGGATGACCCCGAACCGGACGACCCAGGATCCGGTGCCCGAGATGACCTCGCGCGATGGCGTGCGCTATACGATCCGCGAGACGCTGCAGGGCCCTGATACGCCGCAGCTGCAACAGCGGGCGTATGGCCCGGAATTCCTGGCGGCGCTGGCCGGCGCGACAGTCGAATACACCGAGGGCACCATGGTACTCACCGTTTCCATGCGCGCCCCGGGCCTCTCCCAGATGCGCGAGATCTTCCGGTTGGCGGGCGTGACGGATCCGGGCATCCTCGGAGTGCCGCCGGCGGCCGTCAACGGACGCAGCACGCTCCGGGTGAACGGACAGAAATTTACAGCAGCAATCGAAGCGGTGCGCAAACAGATGATCGCCAAGGAAGGCAATTTCGATGACGCGCATCTGCCTGACCGGCTTCCCAACAGCCAGCGCGTGTTGGCGGACCGAACGGTCTATCTGGCGCTGCTCATGCGCAACGAACTCCAGCATCCCGATAACTACAGGGTCGGCGAGAGCATGCGCGAGCGCGCCAATACCTACCTCGCCTCGCTCAGTCCCGCCCTCGGCACGCGCCAGCAACTGATGAAGACGCTTCGTGACGCTGCCGCACGCGCCGGAGCGCCGACGCTGTTTGACGGCCCGTTCCTCGATTCGAGTGGCAGGCAGGAAGAATTCACTTTCGTGCAGTCGGCAGGTATCTGGAGGATCCAGCCGTTCCGGTTGGCCCGGCAGCTCAGCGAACAGCAGAGCCAACAGCAGGCCGAGAAGGAAGGCGACGATTTCCTCCAGGACAGCAATACCATGTACACGCGGCGCATCAGCAGTCCCGAAGGCACCGGCCTGATCTACGAATTCAGCGCCCGCCCGCCGGGTATTCTCGGGCTCTTTTCTCCCAGTGCGTACTTCTCGCAGGCCGCGTCCACGGATTATCTCATTCGCTACAGCCCGCGATTCGGCTGGCAGGTGTGTCCGCGCACCAGCGGCGAACTCGTCTGGCAGGCTCCGGCGGTGATTCGTGCGACCCTGCCTGCAGCCCAAGTACGCGACACCAACCGGTCATTCGGCACGCGTGTGAACGAGACGGTCAACGGCCAGGCCCGCCTGCCGTATCTCGCGGGTATCTGCGAGCGTCTGGAGAAGATCAATGCCACCCGCGATGCCAGCGGCGGCCCGCCATCCACCGAAGTCCGTCCGCCTCCGACCGCAGTGGAACCGCCACCGGCCCCGGCCGGGGAAGAAGCGCCTCCCGCTGAACAGAACAACGAAAAGGAAGGCGTCGATCTCATCAACACCAGCGACTTCAAGCTGACTTACGACGAGAAGCTCGGCCAGAGCGTCTTCACCTACACCGAGAACGGTGTGCTGGGCGCGATGTTCGGCTACAAGTACTTCCTGCGTTACGTTGATGGCAGATGGGAGGCCGCATACCGCCGGAACAGCAGGGACACGACCACGGAGGGCTGGATGACCCCCCGGAGCCTGGCCATACGTCTGGAACCCGACAGCACGATCGGTGGCCGGTTAACGATCAGCCGGGCGGAAATAAACATGATGACGCGTGTCCTCAACGGCCTGACCGCGCTCAATGACCGTCGCACACGCTGATCAGTCCAGGACGACCTTGATGCCCAGCTCCTTGAGCTGTTTGTCGAGCACCACGGACGGCGCACCCATCATCGCGTCCTGTGCCTTGCCGTTCTTGGGGAAGGCATAAATGTCGCGGATGGACGGGCATTCCCAGAGCACCATCATCAGGCGGTCGACGCCCGGGGCGATGCCGCCGTGGGGCGGGGCGCCGTACTGGAACGCCTTGATCATGCCGCCGAATTTCTGGTCGACGTCCTCCTTGGTGTAGCCGGCGATCTCGAATGCCTTGTACATGATGTCCGGCCGGTGGTTTCGGATCGCGCCCGAGCTGATCTCGAACCCGTTGCAGACGAGATCGTACTGGTACGCGAGGATCGTGATCGGGTCTTTTTCCAGCAGCGCCTCCATGCCGCCCTGCGGCATCGAGAACGGGTTGTGGGAGAAATCGACCTTGCCGTCCTGCTCGTTCCACTCGTACATCGGGAAATCCACGATCCACACCCAGGCGGCTTTTTTGGCGTCTGCAAGCGATTGGCGGCGTGCCACGTCGATGCGCACCTGACCGAGGACTTTGCAGGCCCCCAGCCACTTGTCGGCGGCGAAGAACACGGCGTCGCCGGTCTCGGCGCCCGTCGCGTCCGTCATCTTCTTCGCCAGATCCTCGCCGAGGAATTTGATGATCGGCGATTGCGGACCCTCGGGCTTCAGCAGAATGTACGCGAGACCCTTGGCGCCGTAGGTCTTGGCAACCTCCGTCAGCTCGTCGATCTCGCTGCGGGTGAAGCCAGCTCCTCCCGGAACGCGCAAGCCTTTCACCATGCCGCCCTTGGCGACCGCATCGGCGAACACCGAGAATTTGCAGCCCTTGGCGAGGCTGGTCAGATCGGTGAGCGGGAGTTCGTAGCGCAGGTCTGGCTTGTCGGAGCCGTAGGTATCCAGTGCGTCTTTCCAGGCCATGCGGGGGAAAGGCGTGCGGATGACCTTCTTATCGCTGAACGCGCCGGTCAGTTCGATCATGAGCGGCTCGACGACGCCGAAGACATCATCCTGCGTGACGAAGCTCATCTCCAGGTCGAGCTGGTAGAACTCGCCCGGGTGGCGGTCGGCGCGCGGGTCCTCGTCGCGGAAACACGGGGCGATCTGGAAATAGCGATCGAGGCCGGCGACCATCAGCAACTGCTTGAACTGCTGCGGCGCCTGCGGGAGCGCGTAGAACATGCCTTTGTGGAGGCGGCTTGGCACCAGGTAGTCGCGCGCGCCCTCCGGAGAGGAGTTGGCGAGGATCGGCGTCTGCACCTCCGTGAAGTTCTTGCTGTGCATGTAGCGGCGGATGTGCGTCAGCAACTGGTCGCGCTTGTGCATCATCTCCTGCAGCTTCGGGCGGCGCAGATCCAGAAAACGATACTGGAGGCGCAGTTCCTCGTTCACGTCTTTGTCCTGGTCGATCTCGAACGGCGGCGTCTTGGACTCGCTGAGCACTTCCACACCTTTGGCCACTACCTCAATCTCGCCCGTGGGCGAATCCAGGCGCTCGGCGCCCGCGATGCGCTTGCGGACGGTGCCGTCGACCTTGAGCACCCACTCGCTGCGCACGGATTCGGCCTGCGAGAAGAATCCCCCCTCGCGCGGATCGAACACCACCTGCGTGATGCCGTAGTGATCGCGGAGATCGATGAAGATCAGTCCGCCGTGATCGCGGCGACGGTGAACCCAGCCGCACAAAGTGGCGGCCTGGCCGACATGGGACGCGGTGAGCTCACCGCAGGTGTGGGTACGAAGCATGACGGGAGTATAGACGTAACGCCCGGTCAAGAGCCAGACGGATGGGCTCTACCCTCTTATTTGAACAGCCGTCCCAGCTCTTCTTTGAACTCCTCCACGTCCTTGAATTCGCGGTGGACGGAGGCGAAGCGAATGTAGGCCACCTGGTCGATCTTCTTCAATTCCTTCATGACGTCCGTGCCGATGGTCGAACTGGCCACCTCCTTCTTGTTGGCTGCCCACTTCTCTTCCAATTTGCCGAGGAGGTTATCGATCTGATCCTGCGTCACCGGGCGCTTGGTGCAGGCGATCCAGATGCCGCGCTCAATTTTGCTGCGCACGTACGGCTCACGAGTGCCATCGCGTTTCATGACGATGAGCGACGAGAGTTCCTGGCGCTCGAACGTGGTGAAGCGATGGCTGCACTTGGGACATTCCCGGCGGCGGCGCACGGCCCTGCCCTCCTCGCTGAGGCGCGAGTCGATGACCGACGTATCCTCCGATTTGCAGCGGGGGCAGAACATAAGGCGCGCTCAGTATAGCGTTTCCATGGTTTGCAGGCACCGGCAAGAGCCATTCTCATGCAAAAAAGGCGGCCGCGATGCGCGCGGCCGCCCAGGAGCGCACCGCTCAGTTCTGCTCGTCCTCTGCGAAGAGGTCGTTGTACTTGATCTCGACCGGCTGGTCGTTCTCGTCGCGATCAGTCGCTCCGAGGGGCTGGTGATCGCCCACGCCGAGGAGGGAGATCAGGCGCGTATGACCTGCCTCCGCGAGGCGCTTTGCCGCGACGCTGCCCGGCTGGATAACCTTCTTATAACCGGGTGCGGGCGGGACGCCGTAGTCGGCCTCGTGATTGCTCGTTCCGTTATGGAGAGCCATAAAAATGTGGGGGAAAAAATAGTGACAATGACAATCGCTCAGCCGACGCGCTTGAAGTAGTCGATCCAGCGTTTTCCGGCCTCGATCTGCGCGAGTCTGAGCGAGATCTCGGTCTGATGGGCAACTTCCCGTTCGCGTTCCTGTTCGGCTGTGGGAGCCTGGTCGTTCACATGGACGCCGTTGAGCTTGGCATCGACCGGATCGTGGGTTTGTAGCTCGGACATACGGTAGGGGGGGGGAAATTGGGCAGCTTGTACTCAAGCGCCACAGGGAAATCAAGGGTGCGACCCGTCAAATGTGACTGCAGTTTCCGACAACGGCATCCGGCTGAGGAAAAAACGCAGGGGGTGCCTGCGTTTTCAGAACACTCCGGGTTTACGCCGAGACAGAGCCCGTGCGCAGCGTCCGGGCCCCGCCGGAGCCGCTCAGGTCCATGATCGTCGACGGTGGAGTGGGCGGAAGCGTCCCGCTATCCAGCACCAGATCGGGCGCGTCGACGGCTCCGTCATACTGCGCTGCAATCGCTGCAGCGTCGTAGGGGCTCGGCAGTCCGTGGACGTTAGCCGAGGTGGTGCTGATGGGACATCCGGCGAGTTCGGCGAGTTGTCGCGCAACCGGATGAGGAGACACGCGCACGCCGACAGTCACGCCTCCCGCAGGAGTAGGAAACAGCGCCACGTTCTTCGCAATCGGCAGGATCAGCGTCAGCGGGCCGGGCAG
>CAZFBZ010000008.1:0-25021 GCA_964517345.1 uncultured Candidatus Peribacteria bacterium
GGTGGCGTATCAGCGCTTTTTCCTCACAGTGCGCTCTGGTACAGTCCCCGCATGACCACCAACCGCATCGGACACATCGCTTCCTGGATTTTGACGGGCCTTTTCAGTGCCTTTCTACTGGTCGCCTCGGCGGTCCCCAAACTGTTCCTCGCCACGCCCGGATCCGCTCTGGAGCCCTTCATGCGCGAACTCGGCGCGTGGGACATCCGCTACCCCGTCGGCATTCTGGAAGCCGTCTGCGCGGTACTCCTCCTGATCCCGCAGACCGCCACCGTCGGCTTCATCCTCGCGGTCGGCCTCCTCGGCGGCGCGCTCGCCACCGTCCTCACACACAGCAGCGAAGCGGCCATGCCGCTGTTTCCGGTGATCATGCTCGCCATCCTCACCTTCTGCGCCTACTTCCGCAGCCCGGAACTCCTCCTCCGCGTGCGCGGCAAACTGAAGAGCTCCATGACGTCCATCTGGGCGAAACTCGCGGGCTGGGTGCCGGTGGTGCTGATCGTCTTCATGAACGTCATGTCCGGTGTCATGAAATTCGTCATCGCGACCGGCTCGCCGGAGCAGGCCATGCTGGAGAAGGGCGGCTTCTGGGCGATCCGGTACGAGCTCGGCTTCCTGCAGCTTGTCATCAGCGCCCTGCTCGTCTACCCCCGCACGTCCACCATCGGCTTCGTCCTGATGGTCGGCTACATGGGCGGCGCCTGGGCGGACAACCTCACCCACGGTCTCTACACCGAAGCGACGATGTTCTATGTCGTCTTCGCGCTCCTGATGCTCACCGCCTGGTTCCGCAACCCGGAGCTCACGTGGCGCCTGCGCGGCAAGCCGATGCCGCAGATGAGCTGAGCGCGGAGATTTTTTTGACACGCCGCGGGAAAAGGCGATCATGGCAGACATGCCTATCCTTGAACCGGGGTCTCTTGATCTCGATACAATCAACCTGCGCGTCGGCGGGATTAAAACCAGCGAGCGCCCCGTGCTGGAGAGAGGAAACAAGTTCGTCGTGGTGGAGCACTTCGTCGGCCCGGACGGCGAGCCGATCGACGAGACGCGGTTCGATACCGCGCGCATGTGCTACTCGCTTTTTGTCGCTCCGGAGCTCAATGATCGCTGGGGGCGGCACCGCTACGTACTCGGCCATCATCGGAGTGAGATCAAGGGCAACACGGGGAGGACTGTCGGTGGCGGCCTGCTGAAGGTGGACAGCCGCCATCGTGGCAAGCTGGACGATTACTCTGTCGATTTCAGGGCTGAGCCGCAGGAGGTGCGTCAGAAGCTGGCTGACCTTCTCGGCCCCCAGCTGAAGGTTCATCTGGGTGAGGAGGCAGTCACGATGGCCCCCCCATACGGCAGCCTGCGGGACCTGAACAACTACTGGCTGCGCTTTCGTCAGATCTTGGAACAAGTGCAGGAGCTCTACCCACCACAGGTGATCGATGAACTGCTGGGCACATACCGGAAAGAGGAGGAGTACTACGAACGGCAGCTGCCTTCGTGAGGCGCTACACTGGCCGCATGCAGCAGGGATTCAGTCCGGCCGAGCTCAAAACCCTCCGGTCCATCAACACGCCGCGCAAGATCCAGGATTTTCTCGATACCATCCCGATGAACTTCGAGGAGGCCGGCGAAACCTGCCTCTCGCCCCGCAGCGTGCTGCGTCAGCGCCGCGCGCACTGCATGGAAGGCGCGATGCTCGCCGCGACCGCGTTGCGCCTCGCGGGATACCCGCCGCTCGTGATGGACCTGAAGGCGACCGATGATGACTTCGATCATGTGGTCGCGGTGTTTGAAGAAGACGGTTGCTGGGGCGCGATCAGCAAGACCAACCACGGCGTTCTACGCTACCGCGAGCCTATCTATCGCACGCTGCGCGAGCTTGCGATGTCGTACTTCCACGAGTATTTCACCAATGATGGCCGCAAGACGCTGCGCTCGTACTCCGGCGCGCTGAACCTCTCGCGCTTTGATGCCAGTCACTGGATGACCTCCGAGGATGACCTGTGGGACATCCCCGAGTATCTGGATACCATCCGGCACTATCCCATCCTCAGCCGTCCGCAGATCGCGCGACTGCGCAAAGCTGATCTGATTGAACGCGAGATCGGGAAGGTGACGGAGTGGAAGGAGCCGAAGAAATAGCATAGCTATATTTTGGCGCACTTGTTGCCATGGTTCGACTACGCTCAGCGTGACATAGGACGGCCTCAGGGCCACATAGTTAGTGCTATAGTTGTTTTATGGACCTCACGAACGTCGACAAAAAGCTCCTATCCGAGCAATTGCGTAACCCTACGGGCGAGATGGGCGCGGAGGTCGCCCGGATGATGGAAAAGAGGACCGAGGAACTCAATATGTTCGCCATCGGCCTCCTGGATATCCAGCCGACGGATCATGTGCTGGAGATCGGCTTCGGACCAGGCGTGGCGATCGGCGAGGTGGCCCGGCTCACGCGTCACGGCTTCGCAGCCGGCATCGATCATTCCGAGCTGATGCTGAAAGCCGCGGAGTCACGCAATCATCGCGACGTGATCGAAGAGCGCATGGAACTGACACTCGGAACCGCCGATGAACTGCCCTACCGGGACGCGAGTTTTGACAAAGTATTCGCAGCGAACGTGTTTCACTTCTGGTCTGATCCATCCAAAGAACTTGCCGAGTGTCTGCGCGTGCTCAAGTCCGGCGGCGTGCTGCTGTTTGTCCAGTGGCATCCCGCATCCATGCTGTACGGCGTGGCCGGAACGGGTGTCTTTACCATGCGGGAGCCGGAAGACATCGCGCGCATCCTGCGCGACGCGGGACTGGATGACGTCGCCATTCGCGACCAGACATTCGAGGGCGGCAGGGGATTCGCGGTATGGGGGACGAAGACGTGAGCCTTATTGCTTCACGATTGCCACGCACTCGTTTTTTACGCAGGAGCAGCGCGCTTCATCGCTGACTGGGAACTGCTTGCAGTCGCAATCCGCGTCCACGATGCACTGCACAGGCTGGCTTCCGTTGGCCTCCGGATTCGGATCATGCTCCCACATGGGGCACACGACCGCGCAGGCGCCTTCGATGCAGAGTGACGTAAACGGACAACTGGAGCGGACGAGATAGTCCATCGGGGTCACGCATTCGGCGTCGCTGGTGCAGACCGCGCCCACGTTGCCTTTAGCCTCTTCCTCTGACGGCGGTGGCAGAGGTTCCTGGATCGCCTCGCATCTGTTCTCGATGCACTGCACGCCACTGATCGCCAGACACGAGTACACGCACTGGGAATTGAAGCTGTCGACGAGCTGCCTGATCCTGCCTGCCTCGTCTTTATGGACAAGGATGTTGCAGCCGAAGGGACATGTCGCCCCGACATCGACGCAGTCAGCAGTCGTTTCGCAGCGGTTGGCAGCGGCGATTTCAGCTTTGATCCGGGCTTCGTCCGAAGCCGGCGCGGACGCGCAGCCCGCGAGAAGAAGGAGTCCGAGGAGGAGAGGAGAGTGGTGGCGCATAGGCAGAGATAATACGTACCGGACGGGGTTTGGTAACAGAAATTTCTTCAGAGCCGGGAGCGTGCCTCGTTATGGCCGAGCTTCGCGACGGCCTATTCAGTATGGCACGCATATCCGTTTGTCATCCCGGGGAAAAACCTGCAAAGCAGGTTTCGTAACGAGTGACGCACAGTGTCATCCTGTGAGCGCGATTGATGCGCGACGTCGTTTGCGGCAGCCGCTCGCTGCTATGGCTTGTGGATATGCCAGTTCGTTGCCCCTATGAGCCATGGATGATCAAATATGGCTCTATAGAAGGAAAAAGTCATATGTTGACATATTACATTTATAAAGTATTATTTCCTTTGAAAGAGCGTCCGAAAGGCAGTTCAAACCATGGGGCTACGTCGTCCCAAACTGCCAATTGGCACTCTTTCACCCCTGGTGACCCTCCTCGTGAGGGCTCACCAGCTTTTTTGTGGTGTACACTGGCGGGCATGTTCCATACCTCTCCCCGGTCCGTCTCCGTTCTCTTTCTGTCCGCTGCCCTCTTTGTGGCCGGCTGCGGCTCCTCGTATACGCCTCCGTCCGAAACGTCCGGCACGTCCAACCGCATCAGCGTGACTCTTGCCGAGCTCCTCGAGCGTCAGAGGACCGAGATGTGCACCTTTGAGTGGGATGAATCGGGTGAGCCGGTGAGAGGTGTGGTCTATCTTGACGGCTACCGTGACAATCTTCGCGTCGACGTCACGCGTTCCGGATCGAAGAACAGCGACGCGACGCTGATCCGCCGCGACGGCGTGAGTTACATCTGGGACGTCAGGGAGCAGGAAGGCCGCATTGTGCGGGGAGATGTCTTCGTGTCGTTCCTCATGCCGGAAGAAGGACAGGGAGAAGCAGTCGATACCAGGCAGCACGAATTCAACTGCGTTTCCTGGCTGCCGCGTCACGCGTCGTTCCAGCTGCCCGTCGGACGCATATTCATCAGCATGCAGAACTGAGCGCCGCTTCCTTCCGTTCCGTTCATGCGCGTCGTCCCGTCCCGTTTCCTTCCGGTGTCACTCCTCTGTATGGCGCTGCTTGTCAGCGGATGCAGCGTGGGGGGCGGACAGACTGTTGCCATGCGGGATTGCCGCTCTTTCGGACAGATGATGGATGACGTGACGGCTGCGTACAGCAGAACAGCGTCGTCGGCAGCCGATGCGTGGCGTTTCGCCCATGAGCGCGCGCAGAACACGCTGAAGTCGTGTCTTGCGGCCATCCGGCCTGATGCCGCCTGCGCGGAATCCTGGAACGCGGTCCTCTCCACCTACGAGTCCGCGATGGGCGATATCGCCAACGATGTCTCCTACGTCCGCTACGCCGCCGCGCACAAGAACTGGAACGATTGCCGCGCCGCCGGCGAGAGCCCGCGGGACGCACATGTTCCCGGCGCGATTGCCGCATGCGGGGATGCTTTCCTTTCTGCCATCGAGGCGGGGGACACCGCCTATGACGAAGCCAGTGCCGTTGCGGAGGCCGATCGGGCGTCTTCTCTGCGCGATCTGGAAGCTGTGCGTGTGCGCTGCGAGACGGCCATGTCCTCCGGAACGGTGCTATCGTCTTCGTCCAGTGCGCTGCCCGACGGAGGACCATGCGCGATTCCCGACGTGGAGGGGGATTTTGGTCCAGCGGACATCGCGCTCACTATCCTCAATGCCGTCGCCGAGAAGATCACGCGGACCCCGGAGACCGCGGGTGACCGCCTGTTTGCCGCGATCATCGTCGGCAGGATCCGGACGCGCGTCGCACAGATGACCATCCAGGCTGCAGATGCTGCCGACGCTCCCGTGCTCGTGCGGCTCCTCGAGCGCAAAGTGAAGAAATACGAGGATGCCCTGCACGCCTGGAGCAAAATCGCGGAGGGCCGCCCGCCCGCCGACCTCGCCTCGCGCATCCGCGTTATTACGTCCGGCGCATCCGTGTTCTGCACGGCTCCCGGCTCCTGATTCCTTCCCCCTTCTTTCCATGTTCCGCAAAGCGTATCTGTTCCTCATCGCGCCCGTCGTCGATGGCGCCATCGGCTGGGCGCTCACCGGCGAGGCCCTGCTTGGCATGGTTGTGGTGCTCGCGGTCGGGCTCGGGAACTACGTCTTCTGGAGGCGTCACGCATAGCCAGTTGTCCGCTATGAAACACCTCGCCCTCTTCCTCAATCGTCTCCGCGCCGAGCCGCTGTACGTCTGCTGCCTGGCACTGATGCTCTGCATGGCGCTCTATTTTGTCGCGCAGGATCTGCTCCTGTCCGCATCGGTGCGCCGCCATCAGTCGACGTATGGCGTGCTGCCTCTGCCGCCCCAGCCCGACAACGAGAATCCTATCGTCACATCCACGCAGGAGGGCATGCGCCGCTCGCCCGCCATGGAGCGGCGTGTGCAGCGCAGGCGCGCTGCCCGGGGACTGTGAGGTGTCACTCCGTGAGTGAGAAGCCGAGGCGTCGCAGCTGTTCGCGGACCCGCTCGATGCGTTCACGATCATCGTCCGGCAGCCACACGCTGAACCGGCCGTCTGCGGGATAGACGGCCGATACGATCGCGTCGGCGCGGCGCACGGCATCAGCGGCGTGCCACACACTGTTTTCTTCGGCCGGCAGGTCCGAACGGACGGAGTAGAGCGGCACTCAGTTCTGCGGGCAGTTCTGGCCCATGGTCAGGCTGGTTTCCGCGCCCCAGATTTTGCAGAAGGCGTCCTTCAGCATCGGACCGGTGAGCGTCGCATTGGGGTTCGTGCCGAAATCCACGCCGGCTTCCTTGAGTTCGCGGAAGTAGGGCGTGAACCAGGCGCCGCGCAGGTCGGCGTCCGGCTTGTGCAGTCCTCCGGTGACGGCGAGGATCTTGGCGGCCTCACCGACGGTGATGCGGGCGTTCGGGCGGAAGGTGCCGTCGGCGTAACCGCGGACCAGACCGTTCTTCATCGCGGTGCAGAGGAAGGGCGAAAGCGGATCATCCGTGCCGACGTCCGTGAAGAGCAGCTCGAACGTGGCGGGCGGGACGGCGACGATCATGCTGAAGCACGTCTCGATGGCGACCTGCTCGTAGAGGCGCGACACGAGCGCGCGGATGAACTCGCCGCGTGTCAGGTTCGGAGCGGTGAAATCAAATTCGGAGAGGGCGATCGTCGGCGTTACGGTCGGGTCAGGCTGACTCTCTTCCGTCTTCGTGAAATCCTGTTCCGGGTTCCAGCGGAAATCGACGGGAAGCTTGGCGAAAGCCTGGAGAGGAAGCGCCAGTGCGGAAATGAGGCCGAGAGTGGCGGTGAGGCGACGCATGAGAAGAGAGGGGAAGGAGATCGAGTCCATCATAACCGACATTCGTCTTCCCGCCATATATTCATCTCTGCCGTCTATTTGGAGTCGGACAGGCGTGCAGTCGCTTTCCGGACAACAAAACGGGCCGTCGCCGGCCCGTGTGAAATGCGCTGTGTGGTCTCCTCAGGGCGTCTCTCCCCGGGCGAGTGCGGTGAGGGTGCGGCGGGTGAGGCGGACGGCGGTCGTGCGGTGCGAGACGGCTTTCTCGGGGGCGGCATCGACGGCGACGGCAGCCGGGGCATCGGCGATCGCAGCCGGAACAGGCAGGCCGGCGGCGGACGGAGCCGGAACCTGACCGATGATGCGGCTTTCCGGGAAGCGTTCCTGCGAGCGGAGGCGATAGAACATCTCCGCCATCTCCCCGCGAGTGATGGGGCGGAACGCATCGGTCTTAAAATCGATCGCGCCGCGCAGTGAGAGCGCGAGCATCGACGGCTCATACCACGGGCGTCCCGTCGGGACCTTGGACGGGTAGAGGAGGCCGTAGCTCTTGGCCATGATCTTGGACGCTTCGCCCGCCGTGATGGCGCGGTAAGGAGTGAACGAACCGTCTTTGTTACCGTTCACGAGTCCGGCGTGCATCGCCACGCACAGGTGCTTGGCGAACCAGGCGTCCTTGGGCGCGTCAGCGTAGAGCTTGGTGAAGTCCGGCGGGAGCCGCGATGCGATGTTGCGGAAGCAGCCGGCGAAGTCCTCGCCGGCGTAGAGCGCGTCCACCACCGTCACGGTGAAGTCGATGCGCGAGACATACGCGTCGGCGTGGAATCCCCCGTCCTGGTAGTCGGCCATGATCTTGTTCTCGCGGACGTAGCGGATGGCGTCGGCGTGATCCGTCTCGGCAGCGAGAACCGACTGTACGGACAGAAGCGAACCGAGGAAGACCGAAGCGAGGAGGAGTTTGCGCATGGCCGTGATGCGGGAAGGGGACTGCAAAAAGGGGGCAAGCGTACCAACCGCTCCGCCCGTTGTAAACAGAACCAGACTACCCCCGTCAGGCCCCGCGCGGGGGCACCATCACGGCCTGCAACAGTTGGGTGACGGCTTCCTGCTCCTGCCGGAACGACATCTGTCCCTTCTGTTTGCGGTCGGCGATGATCAGAGCCAGATGGTAGAAGAAATACTCATGGGGGTACCGGAAGGTACGGACCTCCTCCCAGTGGACCTTCGGGAACAGCCGGATGAGCTCGCTGCGCACTACCTCCATGTCGGGCATGCTCACCAGATAGCCGTTCCGGAGGAGAAAATAGAGCAACAGAGTCACCCCCAGCCGCTTATTGCCATTGGAAAAGTGATGCCCGTCGATGACCGAGCAGAACAGATAACTGGCTTTAGCTAGGGCTCCCTCGTATTCCTCTCTCTCCATCAGGCCAAAAATGCCCTGTAGTCCGTCGAGCCCCCGCCTCTCTTCGTCATACAATGGAGCCGGCTCCGCTTCGATCAGGCGGGAGCGGATGTACGGGAAGAGAATATCCCGTGTGTCTGCGATGGTCGGGTAGTAGATCATCGGCTGCTGAGCTCGCGGAGAACCTGGCCGATGAGCCGATCGAGCTCTGGCAGGGCAGCCGAGGAAGCGCTGGAAGCCGCTGCCTGAGAATCAGACTTTTTCCCTTCAATCAGGGCTAACTTGCTTTTAAGCATATCGAGCATTCCCGTCTCCAACAGCGCACGTCCGAGGGAGGGGTGCAGCACGAAGGCGACGTCCCGGCCATGCCGCTGGATCACGGCGTAGTCCTGGACGGCCGAAAGCTTTTCCTTGGCACAGCGCTGGAGATCCGACATGGAAATCGTCGGGAGAATCGAGGTCATAGTGGTGGCAGTATATTCTATGTAAATTTCTATGTCAAATTTCGTGGAACAGTTTCCGGGTTTCCGTGCGGGGGAAGAAGAGCGCGAAGAGCGCCCAGCCGATGAATGTGATGAAGCACGCTGCGAGGATGGGGAAATAGATGTGTACACCGGCTACGAGGCCGCCGAGAATCGCAGGAATAGCCATGGCCAGGGATTGCACCGACTGATTGATGCCCAGGATTTCGCCCTGGGATTCCTCTCCGGAGAGGTCCGACACAATGGTCGTGGAGACGGGTTGGCTGAGGCCGTAGAAGACGGCCAACAGCGGGACCACGACGTAGAGCCATCCGGGCTGGCGCGGGAGCAGCAGCGCAGGAATGGAGAGGCTGAGGAGCAACGTGGAGATGCTGAAGATGGTGCGCGAGGTGAAGTTGCGGGTGATGGGACGCAGGAGCAGGCCCTGTGTGGCGGCGATCCACAGCCCCGTATATGCCAGGAATTCGCCGATGCGCCCCTGGGTGAAGCCGAACTTGTCGATGAGGAAGATCTGGAAGAACTGCGTGAAGAGGTTGAAGCCGAGCGTCGTCAGGAAGATGACGGAGAACATCAGACGTAGCTTGGGCAGGGTGAAGGCGACCGCGATGTTGCGGAAGCCCGTGAAGACGCTGATCTTGGTGGTGAGGCGCTTGCGGATGGATTCCCTGAAGAACAATGCGCAGAGGAGGATGTTCAGGACGGTGACGCCGCCGGCGAACCAGAACGGCGTGGCCAGATTGAACCACGACACCACCGAGGGATCGGCCAGCTTTCCGCCGAAGAAGGGTCCCAGGATGAAGCCCAGCCCGAAGGCCATGCCCACGAGGCCGAAGTTATGCGTTTTGCTTTTGGGATCGCTGAGATCGACGATGCCGGACAGGGCGATGCTCAGGTTGCCGCCCATGAAGCCTGCCAGGATGCGCGACAGAAAGAGCGTTATCGGGCTCTGGATCAGGATGCCGATGGCGAACAGTGCGTAGCCGATTGCCGTGCCGATGAGCGAGATCACCAAGAGCGGCTTTCGGCCGTGGTGGTCCGACAGCGCGCCGAGGATCGGCGCCCCGAAGAACTGCGCCAGCGGATAGCTGCCGATCAGGAGTCCGTAGATGAAGGTGCGCATCCCGACGCTCAGGCCCGCCGGCAGCATGTGCGTCTGCGGATCCAGAAAGATCACTGCGAGCACCGGGATCGCGATACCGATGCCCAGAAGGTCGATGAAGACCGTGAGCAACAGCGGCACGATCGATTGGCGGCCTTGGCGAAGCAGGGCGAACATCACGGGGGATGATGGCACATCCCTGTCCGCATGTCAGGGCCAGAAATGTCATCTCTGCTTAACTTCCCCTGCGCCGTGCCAATTCGAACTGCAGACGGATGTTGACGTGCTGCAAGACGTCGTCGATGGTGCGGAATCCCTTCTGCCACCCGCGCTCGGCCTCCAGCCGGAAATTGCGCTCCCACATGCGCTCCCAGTCGCGCTCGAGCGCGCCCGTCACTTCCGCCCGGACGAGCGCGAGCACCTGGTCGATGACGATGTCGCGATCGGCTGCCTCGGCGGGTTTCTTTTGGTCCAGGCGATGCCCGGAAGACTCCTCGCTCGCTCCGGGCCGTGCGGCCGGAGTCACGGTGCGTCCCAGGATTTCGATGGGCTGCGGGGCAGGAGGATGAAGCATCTCTTCGGCAGCCGTATCAATCGCCGTGACCAAGCTGCCGCACGTGGCGAGTGCCCGGGATGTGGCCTGTTCGAATTGTCTGCGTTCTTTCAGGACAAGTTCCGGATAGCGGCTATCGGCATAGGCGATCGCCAGCCCCTGCATGACCTTCACAATTTCCCCCATCGCTCCGGTCTCAGCGGAGGCCTGGTTTGACGCGAACACCGGCAGCCACGCATCGGCCATCTGCAGCTGCCGCTTTGGCGATGAACCGTATTCCTGCAGCAGGCCCGCCATCATCGGCCACGGAAAGAACTCGCCTTTGCGCACGCGGGCGAGAAAATCCCGCACCTCGCGTCCGCCGAGATTCCCCAGAAAGTCCGGCCGCGCCGCCTTCTCGCGCCACAAGCGGGGCTGGACCTTGTCGTTCTCCTTGAGCAGCAGCTCGACCTCGCATCCCAGCGGATTGATGCCCTCGCCTGCGAAATGCTTCAGGCCGTCCGCGCGCCAGATCTCGTCGTAGGCGTCATGCTGGTCATCTTTTCCAAGTGAACGCGCGATCTTGCGCCAGGTGACGAGCTCGGGGATCACCGGCTTGCGCTGGTCTTTCTCGTGGCGCGGATCGCCGTAGCAGATCTGGCCCAGCGTGCTGTAGGCGACCGTGGCTTTTTTCGCCGCCCCTTCGAAGCCGCCATGGAGGCGCGTCCACATGCCGATAAGACCCTTCATCGTCTGTTCGGCGGGCTGACCCGCGTAGAACTCGCGGAGCTCGGCTGCCTCGCGCTCATCCAATCCCATTGCGACAATGAAGCGTTCCAGTTTGTCGGGCAGGACGGCGTCGCCCAACTGCAGATTTGCCTGCAGCGCGACCCGATGCTCGCGACGGAGTTTTTCGATATTGCCGCCTTTCTCCGTCACGATCTCGCGCAAACGCACGACGACGGCGCGTTCCGCAGCTTCGGTCTCCATGCCCGGGATGTGGCGGGGGATCACTTTCATGAGTGGAGGCCGAGCCTAGCACTCCGGGCCCGCGCGTCCAGAATTTCCTCCCTGCGCCTTACTTCGTCACGGATTTGACGATCCATTCCGCGAATCCGAAGACGAGCGCCACGACGATCCAGCCGCCGACACCTCCGCCGATCGTGAAGGTGACAATGGACGGATCCATCTTCGAGGCGATGAAGACGATCAGTGCAATGAAGACGCCGTTGACGAGGATGACAGCGAGCAGCGTGGCGAAGAGCTTGAACGGCAGGGTTACCACTTCGAGGATCGGGCGGGCGATCATGTTCATCAGCGTGATGAGCGCGCCGATCACGACGGCGGCCCAGATGCCGCCGGTCAGATGCACGTAGCCGCCGAGATACGTCGAGAGTGCCCAGATGATGAGCACGTTGAGGACGGTCCGGGCGATGATGCGGGTGGACGCTGGTGTGTCGGACGACATAGGGGGGCGGGAGAAGTATCAGACAGTCTACACCTTCGTGAAGCGGACCGTGACCGGACCGCCATCGAGATCGATAGTTTTGTCCTCGCCTTTGGCTTTTCCGAGGGTTGCGCCCGTGGCCTGAAGGAGCGTGTCCTGGTGGCCGGCGAGGATGTCGTCGGCGCCCGTGAGCGTCAGCGTGATGCGGTCCTGCGGGCTTAAGCCCGCTTCTTTGCGCATCTGCTGGATGGCGCGGATCAGGTCGCGCGTGCGGCCTTCCAGTTTCAGTTCGGGCGAGACGCGCGTGTCCAGCGAGACGACCACGCCGCGGTCCGCGCAGACGTCTTCACCTTCTTTGCCGCGGTACACGATCGTCGCTTCATCGGGCGAGAGACGTTCGTCGAGAATCAGGATCATTCCGTCATCCTGCACCTGGAAGTCCCCCTGTTTGCCAGCCTTGATGATCTCCTGCACGCGGCTGCCGAGACGCGGGCCGACCTTGCGGGCATCAACCATCGCCACGGCCTGCGCGAGCGATCCGGGATCATCCACCACTTCCACGGCTTTCACGTTTAACTCTTCCTGCAGGAGCGAGAGTTCTTCCGAGGACAGATCGCCGTCCAGCAGCGAGGCGGGCACCGCCACGGTCGCGCGGGCGAGCGGCTGGCGCGTCTTGATCTTCTTGTCGGCGCGGACCTTGAGGCCGAGCGAGACGACCGTGCGCAGCAGGCGTGTGCGCGTCAGCAGGCTGCGCTCCGCGGGCGTGAGGGTCCGGGGCAGCGGCCAATCGGTGAGGTGGATCGATCCGTGGTCCTGCGGCACGAGGTTCAGGTACATCGCCTCCGTCAGGAACGGACAGAACGGCGCGAGCACCTGCCCGAGCGTGAGCAGCACGTCATAGAGCGTGATAAGCGCATCCAGACGGTCCTGCTCGTGCATCTCCTCCAGCGCCTCCGCCGAGGCATGCAGCCCGGGCTTACCGGCGAAGCGGCGGCGCGAGAGACGCACGTACCAGTTGGTGAGGGCGTCGACGGTGTCCTGCAATTCCGCGCACGTGGCCGACAGGTCGTAGCGTTCCAGTTGTTCGGTCATCCGGTTCACCAGGTCCTGCACCTCGGCGCGGATCCAGCGGTCGAGCGGATGGTTCGACGTGCGGCGCGTCTCGGTGGGTTCCCACTTGGCGGCGTTGGCGTAGGTGACGAAGAACGCATACGTGTTCCACAGGGGCAACAACACGCCGCGCAGCGTCTCCTCCACAAGCCGGGCCGAGAAGCGCAGATCCTCGCCGCGCACCGCGGGCGAGCTCATCAGCGCGAAGCGCACGGCGTCTGCGCCGTACTTCTCCACGATCTCCAGCGGCTCCGGGTAGTTCTTGAGGCGCTTGCTCATCTTCTTGCCGTCCTCGGCGAGCACTGTGCCGTTCACGACGCAATTGAGGAAAGCGGGCTTTTTGAACAGCGCGGCGCTGAGCACCGTGAGCGTGTAGAACCAGCCGCGGGTCTGGTCGATGCCTTCGGCGATGAAGTCCGCGGGAAAGCCGGGCGGCAGAACGGGAGCCTTGGTCTTCTTCTTGACTCCGGGGCGGCGCTCGAACGGGAAGTGGCTCTGGGCGTAGGGCATCGAGCCTGACTCGAACCAGCAGTCCAACACCTCGGGAATGCGTTTCAAAAGCGGATGCAGCGGGATCTCGACGGCTGCGGCGTTTGCGACTTTTTCCTTCACCGCTTCGCGGTAGGTGGCTTCTCCTGTCAGCACCTTGAGTCCGCGCAGCACGCCGGTGTGGGCGACGACGAGGACCTTCTTGCCCGGGAACGACGTGAGCAGCCAGTCGTGCGCGTGCTCCAGACGCCGGAAAAAGGCGCTGAGTGATTCGCCTGACGCAGGCGTCGCGTAGTGCAGACTGAGCGTAACGGCGTCCGGGAACGGATAGGGGTGCTCCTTCAGGAGTTCCGTGATCGTCCGGCCGTTCCAGTCCCCGAGATTGCGTTCGCGCAGGAGGGATGTCTCGCCCGTGATCGGCAGATTCAGCTCCTCGCCGAGGATTGCGGCGGTCTCGCGCGCACGGGAGAGATCCGAGCAGACGATGCAGTCGAAGTCCTTGCCGCGGAGTTTTTTGGCGAGTGTACGGGCCTGTTCGCGGCCGTCGTCATTGAGCGGGATGTCCGCGCCGTCGCCCTGCACTTTGCCGAGCTTGTTCCACTCCGTCTCGCCGTGGCGCACGAGCGTCATGTGCACCGTCGCGTCGGCCGGGGAACCGGGCCAGGCGATCTCGTCGACGCTCTCCTTGTGCAGGTCCAGCTCCGCCTGCGTGTCGTGGTCCCAGTAAAAGGTAAACGGCTCGGCGAAGGAGGGATACGGCTGCTGGCAGAGCTTGGCAGGTTCCTGGCCGTTGAAGAAATGCTTCACCGAGAGCAGCGGGTCCGCGTGGGTGACGAGCACGATGTGCTCGCCGCGGTGCCGGGGAAGCGTCTCCGCCAGGAACGCGCGGATGCGCCCCTGCACCTGGCTCCACGTCTCCATGCCCGGGAAGTGATAGATGCTCTCCACCTGCTTCGTTTCCAGTTTGTGCGCGCGGCGCGCCTTCACGAATGTGAGATCGCTGAAGTCGACGGTCTTGTTCTCGTATTCGCCGAAGGCCACCTCGCGCAGACGCTCGTCCTCCTGCGCCGGCGCGCCGGTCTTCTTGGCGATGATCGCGGCGGTCTGCACGGTGCGGGCGAGCGGCGAGAAGTACACCTGCGTCACGTCCTCCGCGGCGAGCGCGTCGCCGGTGGCAGCAGCCTGATCGCGGCCGCGTTTGGTCAGGTCCGTGCCCGGCACGACGCCCTGGTACTTGGGGATCAGGTTGCCGTCGCTCTCGCCGTGGCGCACCACGGTGACCTTGGTGAAGCGCGCGGGCTTGCGCTTCATCAGTTCCTCGCGTCCGCCGATGACGTGCACCTCCTTCGTTGCCGCATTGCGCCAGATCGGAAGCGGCGTGCCCCAGTAGCGGCTGCGCGAGATGGCCCAGTCGCGCGCGCCTTCCAGCCAGCGGCCGAAGCGGCCGTCGCGCAGGTGTCCGGGGATCCAGCACGTCTCGCTGTTACTGGCGAGCATGTCCTCCTTGATCTTCTCCACCGCGACGAACCACGACGATGTCGCGTAATTGAGGAGCGGCGAGTCGCAGCGCCAGCAGTGCGGATAGCTGTGCGTGTACGATTCCGACGAGAACAGTTTGCCCTCGGCTTTCAGCCATGCGGCGATGGCCTTGTCACCTTTCGTATGGTCATCTTTCGGCTTGGCCTCGGCTCCGGCGAAGTCTGTCACCTCCGGCGTGAAGCGCCCGTCCATGCCGATGTGCTGGAGAAGCGGTACTTTCTCCTGCTGTCCGACGCGGAAGTCATCTTCACCGAATCCGGGAGCGATGTGCACGACGCCCGTGCCGTCTTCCATGGTCACGAAATCCCCCGCCACGACGCGGAACGCCGTCTCGCCGTAGCGCTCGGCGAAGTAGGGGAACAGCGGGCGGAAGCGGCGTCCGACGAGCGATTTTCCCGCGAACTCTTTTCCTTCTTGCTCGTACTCGCGGCCCTTGAAGACCGTTTCCAGGCGCTTCGCCGCCACGATGTAGCGGTTGCCGTCACACTTCACCATCGCGTATTTCTCGCCCGGGTTCACCGCAAGGAACAGGTTCCCCGGGAGTGTCCATGGCGTCGTCGTCCAGGCCAGAACGTAGGTGCGGCCCGCGCCCGACACGGTGCTGCCGACGCCGTCCTCCAGCTCGAACATGACGGTGGCGGACTGATCGGTGATGTCTTTATAGCCCTGCGTCACCTCGAAGTTGCTCAGCGGCGTCTGACAGCGCGGGCAGATGTGCATGGGCTTGTGGCCTTCGTAGATCAGGCCTTTTTCATGCAATGACTGGAAGACCCACCAGATGCTCTCCATGTAATCGGGGTCCATCGTGCGGTAGTCCCAATCCATGTCGACCCAGCGGCCGACGCGGTCGACGACGGTGCGCCATTCTTTGGTGTAACGCTGCACCGCGCCGCGGCAGAGATCATTGAACGCCTTCACGCCCATCGCCTCGATGTCCTTTTTGGATCCGAGGTTGTGTTCCTTCTCTATAAGGTTCTCAATCGGCAGGCCGTGGCAGTCCCAGCCGAAGCGCCGTTCCACGCGCATGCCGCGCATTGTCTGGTAGCGGGGGATGACGTCCTTGATGGTGCCCGCGAGCAGGTGGCCGTAGTGCGGGACGCCAGTGGCGAAGGGCGGTCCGTCGTAGAAGCTGAAGCGCTGTTCCCCCGTGCCCGCCGGTCCGTCCAGCATGTCGCCGCGCGGCAGGGAGCGCGCCCGGATGCTGCGCTTGAACGTGTCCTCCTCCTGCCAGTACTTGAGGATTCCGCGCTCGAGTTCGGGAAAGGCCTGTTTGGGATCGACGGGGTCGAACATGGCCGTGAGTGTAGGGCAAAAACACGATGTAGCGAAGCAGAGAGCCGTCCATCCTGACCGCTGAAAGTCTGTTGACCCTTTTTCTCCATGCAGTAACGTAGTCGATCCTATGCCCGAAGGAATGACCATACCGCAGTTGGACGAGATGGATCATCGCCACTTCATGCGGCTCACGGCGCAGGAGTCGTACACCGTGGAGGGGCAGAAAAGAAAGCTCGCGATGGTCGAGGAGATGATCTGGGAACGCTGGGAGGCGCGGAAGCGGCGCATCCGCGGCGAACTGATGGAGCGCGGATTGCGGGACAGGGCGCTGGAGGATGAGCTCGGCCGACGCGTGCAGAAGATCTACGTGCGGCGTTTTGATCTCGGCGACGGACGCTACAACCTCATCGTTGAGAAGCGCGGACGATCCAGTGGCCAGGACAAAAAACCGTTCACCGTCATGGTTCCAGCCCATGTGGATACCGTGAAGGGTCATGATTCCATGCTGAATCTGCAGACGGATGAGACCGATTCCGACCGCTACACCGGTCTCGGCGTCTTTGACATGGGGGCCGGCGTGCTCAACGGCATCCATCTCGCCGCGACGACGGAAATCCCCGACGACATGATCGCGTACTTCGTCTTCACCGTGGACGAGGAGAAGAAATCCGACGGGGCCAATGCCCTCGTCGATCATTGGCAGGAGTGGCCGAACGTCGATGTGGTCGTGTCCAACGAGATCGGCCCCAATCCGTTGCCCGTCCCGGGGGACAAGCGGATCCGCTATGCGGATGCCCGGAAGGGTCGGGCAAAGTTTGTGGGACGGGTGCACGTGGAAGAAGAAGGTCAAGGCCACGGCGCCATGCCCGGCGTCGCCAACGCCTCGCGGGCGATGGCCGAATTGCTCTGGAAGGCCGAAGAGCGTTTTTATGCGCTCACCACGGGCAAGCCGGGCGGCGCGCTCGCCGCGCCCCATGACGGACAGCACGACCATCCCGTACTTGGCAAAGAGGTCTACGAGTGGGGCGTGTACCATTCGACCAAAGACGAGGGTTATGTCCCCCCCGACCAGGGGGCGTTTGAACTGTCGTTTCAGCTGGTGGATGACGGTGTCGAGGAAATGCTTGCACGCATCCGTCGGATTTTTACCCAGATCGCTGCAGAAGGACAGTGGGGCAAATTCCATATCGAGTGGTCGCTGAACACGAATCCGACTGAGACATCCTATGACCCGTACTGCATGCCGGATGGCCATCCCGTCACCCAGGTGATCCGGGGCATTCTGGAACGCATAGCCGGCGTCGCCCCACTGCGTGCTCCCGCCCCCTCCGTGGCGGATGAGACGATCTATGCAAAAAAAATGCGAGAGAAGCTCCCCGGCCGGTCATTCGAGGGTGCAAAGAAAGGCGTCTATACCATCCCTCCCGAAGGTGACTATCCTCACAATGAGGCGGAATTCGTCCTCAAGAGCGGCATCGCCCGTTCCCGCTTCGCCTTGAAGCTTCTATTGGAGGATCCGGCAGGATTTGCGAGCTTGCAGCAGACAGTGTAAAGCGAATTATCTAAACTACGTTTTACGTATATGTAGAGTCACTTTAGGCCATTTTTTTGCCAAAAAACTTTACAAATACGATAATTCATGTAAAAGTTGACTTTGTTTTAAAGTATTTTTCCCTACAATTCCGCGACAAGTATGGCTACAAAGCTCGTTGATGCCCCGGCAGAGAATCGTAGGTCTGAGGGTGGTGTACCCCGACGCGAGCACATGCTTCGTGCAAACGTGGATGAGTTGGTGCATCGCGCAGCCAGCCAGCTTGAAGGATTGATTCACCTCGATCTGCTTGTCGCAACAGTGCGTGAACCGGCGCTTCGTGATATCGACAACGATGAAATTGCGCATGCAGTGGTCATGGTCATCCAGACGAATCGCGAACAAATCAATCGCGATGCGCAGGAAGCAGTTCGCCCGGTGGTGTTGGCACGACTCCAGGGTGAAAGGGGCGAGGTGAGTATGGATTACCCCGATCTGGACAAATATGTCGCTCAGGCGAGGGCCTATCTCCTCCGGTTCTTGGAGCCAATTGCCTCCTGAGAAAGGCGCATTCGGGTTGTCTTGGCGTTTCCGATTGATATAGTTTATAGTCTGGCACCTTTTTCCCACGCATGGATCTCATGGACGAAAAGGATCTGCCGATCAGTATTGATGACCTGTTTGACCCCGGGCAAGCGGACCGTATCCGCGGCCGTCAGGAAGCCGAGGCCGCGCAGCGCCAACTTCTGCTGCGTCTCCAGAGCGTCCGTGAACGCATCGTTGCGATCCGTCCGGCGAATCTGCACGGCGTGCTCATCAGGGATCCTGCCTGGGCCGCGATCGGCGCGGACCGTCATGAGCGCCTGAATATCGCCGAACAAGTCGTGACTGTCGGCACCTCGGGCAGTGTTGATGCCAAGAGGCGCATGGAGCGCCAGATCGCCACGGGCGGCGGATTCTTCGAGCACTACACCGTTGATTTTGTCCGCAGCAGGATTCTACAAGTCGCCGATCCCAAGAATGGCGGATGGGTGATCGCGGCCGCGCGCGGCAATCCGACCAGCCATGATTTCTCCCTGGCGGGCGAGGTGGAAGGCGGCGATATCCATCTGTTTGTCCCTCCCGATGATGATACGGTGCCTCTGGAGCCGTCGATCGCTTTCGACGAGAAGCGCGGCGACATCGTCTATCCGCGCGGACGCGAAGTCGCCGAATGCGTCGCGCGCCATCCCGCCACGGCCGCGTGGATCTCCGACGTCTGTTCCGAGCGCGCCATTCCCGGCCCCGTGTTCCAGGCGACGGGCTTTGCCTCCACTGCAAGTGAGACGGCCTTCGTCGAGGCCGAAAGTCTCAGCCTGGACCGTGACGTCCCCCTGCAGTGGGCTCTCGCAGCCATCGCGAACGTCACGCACATCCTCGACGAGAACCGTCAGATTGTCACTGCCCTGGATCCGTCCTGGCTCAACCAGCGCAGTCTGGATCTCCACACACGCAACCGCTACCGCTCGGGCAGCCTGATGCGCACGATGATCCTCGGCGAACAGGTGGGCCGCGAGATCCAGGTGAACATGCAGGATGGCCGGGTCTTCTACCTCCGCATCAACTGGAACATCGCCGCACAGGAACTGCGCCTGCCCGAGCGTCCGACTCAGATCCTCGTGTCGGGCGACGTCCCGCAGACGGTTGACGGTCCCGGAAAGTAACAGCCCGCCGGCTCGTTAATTCCTGTTCATCTTTTTTGCGATGAACGACTGCCAGAGGAAAATCAGCATAAGGGGCGACACGACGAGCGATGTCATGGAGCCGACCAGCAGCGCTTCGCCCACGATGGTCACGATGCAGACGAAGGGCAGGGCCGCGTCCAGGAACCGGTTGTCCGAGCGGCGCATCAGCTCGAAGTAGAGCACGTAGGGCAGCACGGCGAAGACCAGCGAGAATCCGACGGCCTGGATGAAGACCCAGGAGGTGAGGCGCGAGAGCGTTGTGAAAGGCAGCAGGCCGATGGAGAATGCGAGACACAGCGACGAGACCCAGAAGAGGTAGGCCGGATAGCGCTCGCGGACCATGCCGATTTCGTCCTGGAAGCCCTTGCTGACGAGAGAATAGAGGGCGAAACACAGGCCGCTGCCGATGCCCGCGAGGACACCGAACAGCGTCCATTCCTCCAGGGTCAGGATGCCGACGATCGCCGTGATCACCAGGATCGACGCCGCAGCTGATTGCCACCAGGAGCGGTGACCGAGCAGGCTGCGTAACATGGCGATCACCGACAGGCCCGCGATGATGAACAGGATGTAGCCCGTGGCGGGCATGGTCTGGAGCGCGATGTACGAGAAGACGGCGGTGAGGAACAGCGCGACGCCCGAGAAGAACAGTGACGGATCCAGCGGCGAAAGCGGACGGAACGTGCGCGGGGAGAAGTATGTCTGCGTCGCGTAAGCCACGATGGCCGAGACGAAGAACACGGCGAAACGCACGAACGTCAGATCTTGCGGGCTCATGTGCAACAGCAGTCCGCGCGCAAACACCGGATCCAATCCCCACAGCACCAGCAGTAAGGCAGCCGCGAGGACACCGCCGACCTGGGCCAGGAAGTAGCGCACGCGGATCTCGGCGGCGCCAGCCTCGGTCAAGGCGGAAATCAGCTCCTGTTGCTCGTGGGGCGTGAGCTGCGCCTTAAGCATGACACTCGTGCGGTTACTGGTGGAATCGCGGGTGTAGCGCACCTCCATCAGGCCGCCGCGGAAGCGCTTGTGCGTCTCGCTGAGCCTGTCCATCATCTCGACGTTGCCCATGTCCGTCACATAGGTCACGCGGCACTGGCGGATGCGCGTGGGATCCTTGCGCGGCTTGTCGAAAAGTGCGCGGCAAACGGCGCCGGCCTCGACGCGGCCGTCCGCGATCGCGATGTAGGTGTCCTCCAGTGAGCCGTATCCCAGCTGGCGCAGCCCCTGCTGCATCGCGTTCTCGCTGAACTCCTCGATGAATCCTTTGCGTTGCTCATGCATGGAGTGCTGGAGCATCTCTTTACCGATCGAGAGCTTTTCGTCCGCCGTCATGCCCACGGCAAGCGCCGCGCGGATCTTGGCCGTCGCGAAGCCGCTGTGTACCCAGCGCAGCCACGACCTCTCCACCGTCGATTTGTCGGCGATGGTCGCATCCAGCGATACGGCGTGCGCCAGCGGGGTGGAGAAAGACACTTCCTTGCCGTTCACCCGGATCGTCTGCACGCGCAACGCGTCCTCCTGATACAGAAAGAACGCGCCGTCGAGGGCTGTCGAGCCGTTGGGCAGCTGCACGGTGCGGTCATCCAGGCCGTGCACCACGATGGATTCGCCGAGGATGTCGCTCTGCAGGCTCTGCCAGAATTCCTGGCTGCGGTCGGCGGTGTAGGCGGAGAGCGGTGAGATGCGCTCGGCCCACGGCAGCAGCTTCAGGACGCTCGAAGTACGGGCGCCGAAACAGCGGGTTGCGATGCCTTTGCGCGCGTACTCCTGCATGGCCGGCGTGCGGATCTTGCAGCGCACGCGTGTGCCGTCTTCCAGGATGATCGTGGTGTGCAGGCCCTGGTAGCCGTTGACCGTCGCGACGTTGATGTAGTCCTGGAACGAGAGCGTCTCCTGTTTCCACAGCTGGTGCAGGGCGCCGAGCATGCGGTAGCAGGCGTCGGTATCGGGGCAGATGAAGACGGCAGTGTGCGCCGAGACGCCGGTCACCACCGTGCCCTCGGCCCGGAGCTGCCCGCGCATGCTGTCCCAGGATTTCTGCTCGTATTGGATCAGGCTGCCCTGGGGCATTCCGGCTTCCGTCAGGCGCTCGCGCATCGTGTTGAGCATCTCAAAGCCTACGGTTTCATTGTGCGTTCGCAGCGCGGAGAGCGCCGAATGCACGTCGGGTTCCAGAACGGCAAGACACAGCCCCTCCAGCTCGTCGCGCAGATCCTGCATGCAGAGGCGGTCGGCGATCTTCACGTAAACCTCCATCGTCTCCTTTGCCAGATTCCGCTGCTTCTCGGGCGCGAGGAACTCGACCGTCTGCATGTTGTGGAGGCGGTCGACAAGCTTGATGACCATGATGCGCACGTCGTTCTCCATCAGCGTGAAGATCTTGCGGAGTGTCTCGATCTGCTCGTCCAGGTTTGGCTGGTCGGCAACGTCGGCCTTGGAGAGCTTGGTGACCCCTTCGATCAGGTTCTTCACCGTCCCGCCGAAGACCCCGTCGATCTCCTGGAGCGTCAGAGGTGTGTCTTCCACGGTATCGTGGAGCAGCGCCGCGATGATCGTGTCGGTGTCCGCGCCCATGTCCGCGAGCATGTGGGCGACGAGGATCGGATGGTTGAAATACGGCTCGCCCGACTTGCGGGACTGGCCGGCATGCATCTTTTTCCCAAGCTCAAAGGCATCGTGCACGCGTGTCTGCTGGCGCGCCGTGAGATGCCGGATATGGGATCGAAATTCGTTCCACTGCATTCAGAAGATGAAGTATACGCTCCTTTTGGCCTTTTGTGAACGCCGGATGGCTCTTTCCAGCTGGCGAGCTGCTGCGTTTATTTGGCTAGCAGCAGTGCGTATTCCTTCACGTTGGCGAAGATCTCGGTCCGGTCGTCGAGCGCGCTCAGTTCTGCCCGCGTGAACCAGCGCAATTCGCGGCCCTCCTCCTCCGCCAGAACCGTGTTTTGCGTCTCATCCAGCGGGCGCGCGCGGTACAGAAAATCCATGTGCTGGTGCTCGCCTTCGCCCCGTTCCGGGCAGGCGGGAATATTCTCCATCAGCAGGGCGATAGGCTTTTTCAGCATGTGCCCCTCGGACGGGTTGCGGCCGAACAAATCGGGTGAAGGATCACCCGTGATTTCCACCTCGAGCCCCGTCTCCTCCAGGCATTCCCGGCGTGCGGTCTCTTCCGGCGTCTCGTCCGGTTCCACGTGGCCTCCCGGGGGCATCCAGCGCTTCAGGCGATGGTGCCAGAGCAGCAGGACGCGCTTTTGCGAATCGACGACGAAGGCGGTGGCGGTGAAATGGCGCTGCATGACATCGGGAGATATCCCAATCGGGACCGACCTAGAGTATCATCTTCCTCACTGTTCCCTCCGTCATTCTATGGTCCTCATCAATGACAACTCGACGGTGCTCCAGCTCGGCGATCCGATGCCGGCCTTCACGCTGCCCGCCACGGACGGCCTGACCGTCAGCACCCAGATGATCAAAGACCCCGTGGTCGTCGTGGTCTTCACCTGCAACCACTGCCCGTATGCCCAGGCGTATGAGGACCGGCTCATCGAGCTGGCCGAGCGCTTCGACGAGGAAGGCGTCCAGTTCGTTCTCATCAACAGCAACGACTCGTCGGACTATCCCGAAGATTCCTTCGAGAACATGAAAATCCGGTATGAGGAGAAAGGCTTCCCGTTCCCGTATTGCCACGACGAGTCCCAGTCCGTGGCCCGTGCCTACGGCGCGCTTTGCACCCCGCACTGTTTCGTCTTCGATCAGACCCGCCTGCTGCGGTACAAAGGGCGCATTGATGACAACTGGAAGCATCCCGATGCGGTCGTTCGCCATGACCTGCGCGACGCCATCGCCTCCGTCGTGAAGGGCGAGGAGCCCGAGATCGGCGAAGCCAACGCCATCGGATGCAGTATCAAATGGAAGAAGTAGGACGGGGAGGACCGGGAACAGGGGCATTTCCCGCACGATGGAGAATCCAGTGCTCAGTCTCTACTCTGGTTTGCGGTAGAGCAGGGTGAAGTCCGGGATCGCCGGTGCCCCCTGTGCGCATGGCGGAACGGCGGTACCGAAGAGCGAGCGGATGTTTGACGGAACGGGATCGACGCCCTCCGGGATCGGGTCGGGCACCACGAGGATCGCCGCGTACTGGTAGATGTTGCGGTACGTTTCCTGATAGAGCGGATGCGTGAAGCCGAGATAATCGTGGAAGTAGAGGGTGAAAACCGGGCCGATGGGGGAATGCCGCGAGAAGCCGAGTACCGGGTACCCGCCGGCGAAGGCGAAGTCTTCCACGTCACATGCGTCCATGATCGCGTCGAGCGTTGCGCCTGCCGCATGGTAGGCCGGCGAGTCAAAACCGAGCACCTGCACGCGCACATTCTCGCCCGGCGGCCTGTAGGCGATTGCCGCTCCCCCAAGGAGCAGGAAGGCGACGAACAGCGGAAAACGGTTGCGCAGTGTCGCGCCGTGGCGGATGCAGAGCAGGCCCAGGCCGGCGCATGCGGGGAAGGTGAACGCCATGTAGTTGGTCGCGTATCCTCCGACCCCGATGGCCAGCGTCAGCAGTACGATTGCTGCGACGCCGCATGCGACGGGTATGAACGCCCGCCAGGATTGTCGTGCCAGCAGGACGCAAAGGGCGGCAAGGACGGTGACGTACAGCCAGACAAAGAAAAGAAGCGTGGTGAAGGCGGGGAAACGCGCCATCTGCTGGATCGTGAGGCCGTCATGGAAGCCCGACAGGATCATGATCGTGCCGATGAAGGCCAGGTGCAGACCCGTGACGCACCACACGCCCGTGAGCGCCGTCAGGATGTGCCCCCACTTTGTCAGTTTCTCTTTGAGCAGCAGGGACCAGCACCAGAACATCCCGAGTGCCCAGCCGAACAACGGCATCGGCGAGAAGACCGTGAAACTGAAGAGCAGCCGCAAGACCCAGAGCACGCGCAGGATCAGGGGATCTTTACTGCCATCGGCCACTCGCCCGATGGTCATGGCGGGCAGATACAGCCCCACGTATGGCATCAGCCAACCTGTCGCCCATAGAAAGGCCAGGCCCGCGCCGAACGCGATGAGCAGCGGCAGAAGAAGTCTCTTCCAGAATTCTGACGGTGTCCGAAGGCAGAGCAGCGCCGCCGCGAGAATGCTGAGCAGAAACGGCTCTTTCATGCCCAGCGACAGCAGCAGACAGAGGGCGGCGAGAAGAATCTCGCGCCAACCGAAAGTTTTCCGGAGCAGCAGAAAGACGTAGAGGATGGCAAACGGCAAGCCGAAGATCTCCGTCTGGAGCCCGCCCGTCACCTCCAGGGTGCGGAGCGCCATGAGCGTGCCGAAGGCGAAAGCCGTTGCCATGGTCGCCGCCTGCCGCAGAGTGGGCCGGATGTTCCACGGCCCCGGACGCCGCGCGAGGAGCGTGAAGGAGAGCGGGAGGAAGAGGAGGGACAGGGTCTCCACAAGGCGCAGCAGGAACGTGCCCCCCGTCATCCATAGGGAGGCTGCTGCCAACAGGAAGATGCCGGGTGGCTTGGACTCGAACAGATCCACGTACGGCCGCAGGCCGTTGAGCAATCCGCGCCCCAGTGTGATGTAGATGTAGGCGTCGAGGTTCATCGGCTTGCGCAGCTCGAAGGCCACCATGCCGCCGAG
>CAZFBZ010000008.1:25121-32328 GCA_964517345.1 uncultured Candidatus Peribacteria bacterium
TGTAGGCGTCGAGGTTCATCGGCTTGCGCAGCTCGAAGGCCACCATGCCGCCGAGATCCCAGATGCATTTGAGGACGACGAGCCCGATCAGCGTCCATGCCGCGATGCGCACGCGCCTATCCGACGCGAGACGGTCGATAGTGATGCGGACGAAGCCGGAGAGACGGGAGAGCTGCGCGGGGACGCGCATATTGCCGCGCAGTTTACAGCATGTCTTATTTCTTCGCGCGCGCCTTGTCTTTGGCCAGCATCTTCACCAGGTATTGGCCGGTATAGCTTTTTTCCACTTTGGACACCTCCTCGGGCGTGCCCGTGGCGATCACCAGTCCTCCTCCGCTGCCGCCGTCCGGGCCCATGTCGATCACATGGTCCACGGATTTGAGGACGTCGAGGTTATGCTCGATCACGAGCACGGTGTTGCCCTTCTCCACCAGGCGCTGAAGCACCTCGAGCAGTTTCTGGATGTCGTCGAAGTGCAGGCCCGTCGTCGGTTCATCGAGGATGTAGAAGGTCTTGCCCGTGGCGCGCTTGGTCAGCTCGGTGGCGAGCTTCACACGCTGCGCCTCGCCTCCGGAGAGCGTCGTGGCGCTCTGACCCAGGTGGATGTAGCCGAGGCCGACATCCTCAAGGGTCTGGAGTTTGTTCTTGATGGACGGCACGGCGCTGAAGAACCCGAGCGCCTCCGTGATCGTCATGTCCAGCGCCTCGGCGATGTTCTTGCCCTTGTAGGTGATCTCGAGCGTCTCGCGGTTGTAGCGCTTGCCGTGGCAGGACTCGCAGGTGACGAACACGTCGGGGAGGAAGTGCATTTCGATGCGCTTCAGGCCGTCGCCTTCGCACTCTTCGCAGCGTCCGCCCTTCACGTTGAAGCTGAAGCGGCCCGGCTTGTAGCCGCGGAGCTTGGCCTCCGGGGTCGCCGAGAACATGTCGCGGACGTCAGTGAAGACGCCGGTGTACGTGGCGGGGTTAGAGCGCGGCGTGCGGCCGATGGGGGACTGGTCGATGACGATCGCCTTGTCCACATGCTGCAGGCCGTCGATCGAGCCCACGTTCTGCGGCTTGGTGTGCGCCTTGTTGAGCACGCGCTGGAGCTCGGGGCCGAGGATGCCGTGGATGAGGCTGGATTTACCCGAGCCCGACACGCCGGAGACGCCGATGAATGTTCCCAGCGGGAAGCGCACGTCGACGTGCTGCAGGTTGTGGTGATACGCGTCTTTGACGTTGATGTACTCGCCGTTGCCCTTGCGGCGCTCGTCGGGGACCGCGATGAATTTGCGGCCGCTGAGGTACTGGCCCGTCACGGATGTGGGATGCTTGATGAGTTCCGCGGGCGTGCCCTGGGCGATCACCTGCCCGCCGTACTTGCCGGCGCCGGGACCGATTTCCAACAGGTAATCCGCTGCCTCGATCGTCTCCTCGTCATGCTCCACGACGATCACGGTGTTGCCGAGATCGCGCAGCTGGAGGAGCGTCGTGATGAGCTTGGCGTTGTCGCGCTGGTGCAGTCCGATGCTCGGCTCGTCCAGCACGTAGAGGACGCCCTGGAGCGCCGAACCGATCTGTGTGGCGAGACGGATGCGCTGCGCCTCTCCGCCCGAGAGCGTGGCGGCGGAACGCGAGAGCGTGAGGTACTTGAGGCCGACGTTCTCCAGGAATTGCAGGCGCGCGATGATCTCCTGCAGGACTTTCTTCACGATGGTGTATTCATACGTGGAGAGCGCGGAGACTCCGGCGGCTTTCTCTTCTTTCTTGGCTGCCTTCGTCTTCGTCTCTTTGGCGTCTTTCTTATCCTCCGGGACCAGGCTGGCGAAGAACGTCTTGGCTTCGTCGATGCTCATGTCCGTGCCGTCGACGATGTTCTTGGAGCCGACCGTCACGCCGAGGATTTCTTTTCGCAGACGGCGTCCGCCGCAGCTGCCGCAGGGGAGTTCCATCATGTACTCCTCGATCTGCTGGCGGATGTAGCTGGAGTCCGTCTCGTTGTGGCGGCGCTGGAGGTTGGGGATGACGCCTTCGTAGGTCGTCTGGTAGGTGCCGCCGAACTTCATCGAATTGATGCTGACCATCAGCGTGTGCGGGTAACCCCACAGGATGATCTTGCGCTGCTCCTCCGTGAGTTTCTCCCACGGGGTCGCCATGCTGAAACCGACCTTCTCGGCCAGCGCTTCGAGCAGCTGGATCATGAAACCCGTGCGGCTCGCGGACGTGGCCCACGGATGGATGGCGCCTTCGCCGAGCGCGAGGCGCGGGTTCGGCACGACGGCGCTCTCGTCCACCTGGAGGATCGAACCGAGACCGTGGCACTCCTCGCAAGCGCCGTGCGGCGAGTTGAACGAGAAGCTGCGCGGCTCAATATCCGGGATGTCCTGCTCCGGGTGTTCGGGACACACGAATGATTCCGCGAAGCGCGTCTCTTCGTTCGTATCCGCGTCCAGCACGATGAGCGAGCCCTCGCCCTTGCGCAGACACAGCTCCACCGAGTCCGCGAGGCGGCTGCGGTTGGGGTTCACAGCTCCGTCCTTCATCTCCATGTCGCGGATGATGAAGCGGTCCACGACGATCTCGATGAAGTGGGATTTCTTGGGGTCCAGCTGGAGATCCTCATCCACCGTGACGATCTGGCCGTCGATGCGCATGCGCACGAAGCCCTCGCGGCGGATCGCCTCGATCACCTTGATGTGCTCGCCCTTGCGACCCTGGACGATCGGCGCGAGCAGGTACGCCTTCTTTCCTTCCGGCATGCGGGCGATGGTTTCGACGATCTGTGACACGGACTGCTTGCCGAGCATGCGGCCGCAGATGCTGCAGTGCACCTTGCCGACCTTGGCCCAGAGCAGACGCATGTAGTCGTAGATTTCGGTGACGGTGCCGACGGTGGAGCGCGGATTGCGCGGCGCGGTCTTCTGATCAATCGAAATGGCGGGACTTAAGCCTTCGATGCTCTCCACTTCCGGCTTCTCCATCTGCGCGATGAATTGGCGCGCGTAGGCCGAGAGGCTTTCCACATAGCGGCGCTGACCTTCCGCGAAGATCGTGTCGAAGGCGAGCGACGACTTGCCCGAGCCCGAGAGTCCCGTGATCACGGTGAGCTGGTTGCGGGGGAGCGAGACGTCGATATTCTTCAGGTTATGCATCTTGGCGCCTTTGACGGTGATCCGGTCCATACGGGGAGGAGAGAAAAAATACGTGTATACGCAAAAAAGGCCTCGCGCGCTGTGGCGGCGAAGGCCTCCTAGCCTACAGAAAAAAAAGAGCTTTGTCTAGGGTTTAGCAGCGGAAATGCCGATTTGACGGCTAAGCGCGCGGTTCATGCTCCGCCGTGTTGTATGCTGGAGGCGTGTTCACCGGAATCGTCGAAACAACGGCAAAAATCCTGAAGAACGCCGATGGGGTTCTGACCGTCGCGCGTCCTTCCTCCTTTAGTGATATTCATCTGGGAGGCAGCATCTGTGTCGCGGGTGTGTGCCTCACGATCACGGCGTTCGACGAATCCTCCATGAGTTTCGAGGTCGTTCCCGAGACAGTCGAGAAAACCACGCTCGGCGCGCTCAAAACCGGTGACACGGTGAATCTCGAACGTTCACTCAAGTCCAACGGCCGGTTCGACGGCCACATCGTGCAGGGACATGTCGAAGGCACCGCCGAGGTGATGGCACTCCTGCCGGATGGCAACGGCGCGCGGCTGCGGCTGCGCATGGCGCGCGAGCTCTTCCGTCTGTGCGTTCCCAAAGGGTCCGTCACACTCGACGGTGTCTCGCTCACGGTCGCCGACGCGCAGGGCGATACCGTTACCGTCGCACTGATTCCGACAACACTGCGCGAAACCACGTTGGGAAGGCTTAAAGAGGGGATGCGCGTGAATGTGGAAACCGATATTCTCGGACGCTACGTCGCCGCCCTCCTCCCGCAACCCTGATCATGCAGACCGATTCTCCCGCACCGCCCCCCGCCGATCCCGCCTGGCGCATCGGCATCGTCGCATCGTCCTTCTATAAGGTGGAGACCGCCGCGCTCGTCGCCGGCGCACGCGAGGCGCTGGAGTCCGCGGGTGTCCCGGAGGAGAACATCCTGGTGCATGATGCGGCCGGATCGTTCGAGATCCCGCTGATCGGACGCGTGCTGGCGGATGCCGGGCACGTCGACGCGCTCATCGGTATCGGCATCATTGTGCAGGGCGAGACGCATCACGCGGAGCTCCTCGCCGCCGAATCGGCGCGCGGAATCATGGACGTGCAGCTGCGCTGCGGCATTCCGTTCGCGTTCGAAATCCTCCACGTCGCGTCGCTGGATCAGGCCCGCGCCCGTCTGCAAAAAGGACGTGAAGCCGCGTATGCGGTGCTACATTCGCTTGGCGAGTTCAAGCGTATCCGTGGCCGCAAGCATTGAACAATCTTGGTGTTCAATTTACCATCCGGGTGCCGTTGCCCCCCAAGCTCATGCGTCTCGCCCGCCCCCTTCTTGTCTCGTCTCTTTTGCTGATGCCGCTGCTTGCGCAGGCGATCAGCTTTCCGGATATCGCGGATTATCCGCACCGTGAGGCGATCATCGCGCTCGCCGAACGCGGCGTGATCGGCGGTAACCCCGACGGCACCTTCCTCCCGCGCAAGGCGGTGGACCGCGCCTCGATGCTCAAGATGCTCTACGTCGCCGCCGGGCTTACACCGGGCACCGACAAGAAGAACTGCTTCCGCGACGTGCAGCCCGGTTCCTGGTACGAGTCGTATGTGTGCGACGCGGTCGCGCGCGGGTTCGTGCAGGGATACGAGGGCAACGTCTTTCGCCCGGCACAGTCCGTGACGCGCGTCGAAGCACTCAAGCTGACGATCGCCATTCTCGGCATCCCGACAGCGGGCCTCTCGGCTCCCGTCACGATGTATACCGACGTCTCGTCCTCCGAGTGGTTCGCCGGGTACGTCCATACGTCGCTGGCCACCGGCATCCTGCCGATCCCCGGTCAGGACGGGGCGCTGCTCAAGCCTGCTACGCCGCTCGAGCGCGGCGAGGCCGCCGCCTACATCTGGAACGGCATCCGCGTGAAGAACGGCACGCTGTTCCCGTCGTCGCGTTCGGCGTTATCCGTGTCATCCGTCTCGTCGGCGAGTTCCGCCGATTCGCTCGAGGCGCAGCGCGCGCGCCAGCGTGCCGACGAGAAAAGCGGCGAAGAGGAAGACAGGCGCAACACGCGTCAGGTGTCGTTCCCCTTCGCCGATTCCGCCGTCTTCTCCGGCACGCACTCCATGGCCTGGCGCTTCCGCGTCGACAAAGCCGTCACCACGGACATGACGGCGGAGATCACCGCGGGCGGTGGTAATGTCTCGTGCCGCCTTTACCGTCTGCAGAGTGACGGGCTTTCCATTGAGTACTACCTCGGCATGCAGGAGCAGGGCTCGTGCCGTCTGCGCGTCGCTGTGACGCCGGGTGACTATCAGCTTCAACTCGAGCCGACCAAGGAGAACGCGAGCGTGAGCATCGAGACGCGCACGGTGACCGGGGACGGCAACGACGGATTCTCGCAGGCTATCCCGCTCAAGACGGGTCAGGTGAAGATCGGCACGCTCGAAGCCAACGATCTCGACGACTGGTACGTCTTCACGGTCGGTGCGAGCACGTCTCCGACGCCGATCCCCGGCACGCCGTACACCGTGAAAGTCGTCAGCAGCGCGATCCTCGGATGCGTCATCTATCCCGGAGCCGACGTGGACCTGTTCAGCTTCAAAGGCCCTGAATGCGGAGCCAGCCAGCAATTCACGCCGGGCACGTACCGGGTGAACATCCGCCACGCACAGCCCAGAGCCGAGCGGCAGACGTATTCACTTGAGCTGCAGGCCAAATAAGGCACGCTTCACCCGTAAGGAACAGGGTCCTGCATGCTGGCCCGGCGGTCGCACGCGTCCTATACTCAGACTCCACATGACCGATTTCGATACCATCCCCCGGGCCCTCGACGCCTTGCGCGCCGGGGAATTTGTGATCGTCGTCGATGACGAGCGGCGCGAGAACGAAGGAGACCTTGTCATCGCCGCCGAGCACATGACACCGGAGAAGATGGCATTCATGATCCGCCACACCGGCGGAGTCGTTTGTCTTCCGCTCGACGAGGCGACCGCAGATCGTTTGGCGCTGCCGCCGATGGTGGTGCGCAACACCTCGCGTCTGGGCACGCCGTTCACCGTCAGCATCGACGCCGCGGAGGGCGTCACCACCGGCATCTCCGCCGCGGACCGGAGTGCGACCGTGCTCGCGGCTTCCCGGCCGGACGCGACGGCGCACGAGCTGCGCCAACCCGGACATATCTTCCCGCTGCGCGCGCGCGATGGCGGCGTGCTCGTCCGCGCCGGACACACCGAGGCATCCGTTGATCTCTGCGGCCTCGCGGGATTGCGACCGGTCGGCGTGCTGAGCGAGCTGATGCACGACGACGGATCGATGATGCGCCTGCCCGCGCTCCGTGAGTTCGCCACGACGCACAAGATGCCGCTTATTCGCATCGACGATCTCATCGCGTGGCGCCGCCGCACGGAGACGCTTGTCTCGCTTGAAGCCGAGAGCGCGCTCGATACCGACACCGGATCGTGGACGTTGCGCGTGTACCGCGACACGCTGCACGGCTCCGAACACGTCGCGATGATCAAGGGCGCATTGAATGCGGATCATCCGACTCTCGTGCGTGTCCACTCGGAATGTCTGACGGGCGACGCACTCGGTTCGACGCACTGCGACTGCGGTCATCAGCTGCGTCTCGCAATGAAGCGCATCGCGGACGAAGGCACGGGAGTGCTTCTCTATATGCGACAGGAGGGACGCGGCATCGGACTTGTGAACAAGATCCGCGCGTATGATCTGCAGTCGCGCGAAAACCTCGACACCGTCGAGGCCAATGAGCGTCTGGGCCTGCCAGTTGATCTGCGTGAATACGGCATCGGAGCGCAGATTCTGCGTGATTTAGGCATCACGCAGTTACGACTGCTGACGAATAATCCGAAGAAGATCGTGGGCCTGCAGGGATACGGATTGTCGGTCGTCGAGCAGACGCCGATCGAGATGTCCGACGTATCCGAGCGACAGAAAAAATATCTGCGCACGAAGAAAGAAAAGATGGGTCACTTGCTCCACGACGCGTGAGTGCGGTGAAAAAATAAATTTTTCCGCGAAGAACGCGTTTGCAAGCACATCACAATTCATCGTGCTGCGCTTCGCAAAATTCTTT
>CAZFBZ010000008.1:32428-34005 GCA_964517345.1 uncultured Candidatus Peribacteria bacterium
GAACGCGTTTGCAAGCACATCACAATTCATCGTGCTGCGCTTCGCAAAATTCTTTTCAAATTAAGGAACGCTTCCTACACTCGTGCACAGTTATTTGTTTCCCCCAGTTTCTATGGTCAAGAAAAAGAAGACCATGAAAAAGAAGAAGACGACGACCAAGAAGAGGAAGTCGTCCTCCAAGAAGAAAAAGAGGTGAAATCGGAAACGCCGTCCCGCGGGACGGCGTTTTTTTTTGCGCGCGGCGCGGTGACGCGCTTACACTGCGTTCATGCACGACGATCTCCTCCGCCATCTCACGACCTTCATCGCGTTCCGCACCACGCCCGAGAATCCGGGCGAAAAGGTCGCCTGTCTCGAATGGGTCCGTTCAACCTTCCTGAAGGACGTGCATCTGCCGATCGTCGAAGGCGACATCAATGACGCGCCGTATCTGTTCGTGGAGCATCCCGATCCGCAGCTCCTCTGGTTCGCCCACGTCGATGTCGTTCCGGGGCGCGACGATCAGTTCGTGCTGCGTCAGGAAGGAGACAGTGTCTACGGTCGCGGCGCGAAAGACATGAAAGGCGCGGCGCTCACATTCCTGATCGCCTACGCCGAAGCCTGCGCCGCGGGAAAGCCGCCGCGCGTCAGCGTGCTTCTGACCAGCGACGAAGAAACCGGCGGACGCACGCCGCGCGCCCTCGTGTCGCGCAAAGCGCTCGGCACCGTGCCGGTCGCGTTCACGCCGGACACCGGAGATCATCCGCACCTCGTCACGGAGCTGAAAGGCGCCATGTGGGCCCGCCTTGTTGCCGAGGGCGCGAGCGGTCACGGCGCGATGCCGTGGTCCGCGGACAACCCGGTTCCGCTGCTGATGAAAACCGTGCTCCTGCTCCTGGAAAAATTCCCGCCAGGTACCGAGAAAGACTGGCGCATGACGATCTCGCCGACGATGCTCGACGGCAGCGACGCGTTCAACCGCATCCCGGGCGAAGCCTCGTGCTTGCTCGACATTCGCTTTCCGCGCTCCGTACACGCCACGCCTGCCGACGCGCTCGCCGAGCTCACGGCGCTGCTGCCCCCCGGATGCCGCCTGCTTCCTGTCGAGACCGCCGAGGCGCTGTGGACCGATCCCGAGCACCCGATGGTGAAACTCATCCATCGTCTCGCCGAGGAGGTTACCGGCGGACCGGTCCGCCTGAGCCGGGAACACGGTTCCTCGGACGCACGGACCTTCGCATCTCAGGGGATTCCAGCATTCCTGTACGGTCCCATCGGCGGAGACCTGCACGGGGCCAATGAATGGATCTCCGTCGGCTCGCTGCGGGAGCACGTCGAGCTGAACCGCCGGCTGCTGAAGGAATTGGGCACCTGAAGGTGCTTTTGGGGCGGCTGTAATTGACAAAAATGCATTTTATATATAAAAACATATACTCTATGGCTACGACCATCATGCATCGGGATTGGGCCAGCTTTCCGACCCGCGATGGGTCCCGGAACTTGTACGAACCCAATGCCTGGAAGCCCTTCATCGGATCGGTCATGCCGTTCAGGCCCGGGCGCGAACGTTTGTGGGAAGAGTTCGGCGAGCCGTTTCC
>CAZFBZ010000008.1:34105-35278 GCA_964517345.1 uncultured Candidatus Peribacteria bacterium
CGGAAGACATGCAGATGGAGGGAACCCTCCAGCCCAAGCCGCACCGCCACTGGGTGACGGACCGCAGCGAAGCCGCGCATGACCGGCGCACGGGCGTTCCGTTGAGGGCTCTGCTGCAGAAATTCCCCGCCAAGAACATGCAGGGCGTGTTTGTGGATCTCGGATCGGGCAACGGCACCTGCCGCGACGAGCTCTCGTCTGCCTGCCAGCAGGCCGGTTACCAGAGTGTGGGTGTCACGCTCGCCGCGCATTATCCGCTGACGCCGCTGATCGCGCGGCTTGTTAATTTCGATGCACTGCAGAGGGATATCGGCATTGTCCTGCCGGAGGAAGAGCGCGACTTGCTCTGTGATTTTCTCGCGTGTCTCGTGATGGCGAAGGACGGACAGGTGGAACAGGACGAGTTCCCCCGCGATGCCGCTACGCTCCAGGAACTGGGCAGGGACGTTCGCTCGATCGCGGCGATCCTGTGCCGCAAGGCCATCCACCTTCCGCTGACCCGGTGCATTCCCACAGTGGAGAGCATCCATCAGGACGGAGAAGTCCGGTATCCCCGCAAGATCGAGGCGCCGCACACAGAATCCTTTGCAGCTGCGGCGTTCCGTCTGTCACTGGGCATGTCGAAGTATTTGCGCCGCGCCGATCCCCTGGAACAGGTGCCCGCCTACCTGCCGGGAACAGTCATTAGCGATTTCCAGGAGCTCGAAAAACTGCGCGACGGCAGCGTGGACCTGATGCGCAGCGTCCGCGGTACCGTCTACATCCGCGGCGATGACTATGTCCGCATGATGCTCATCCTCGCGCGCAAACTGCGCGGTGATGGCATCGCCGTGTTCGACTGCGTCCGCGACAACGACGGTTGGCGCTACCGTTTGGGCGAATGGCTCCGCATCGCCCGGGTGCTTGCCGAAGCCGACCCCGACATGCGCCTCAGCGTGGTCGTCGGCCCTCCGTTCCCGGGAGAGGACCATTGCCAGTCGCGCGCGGTGCCATTGTCCATCGTGATGAGCCGGAATCCGGCGGCGCATATCTACAGTGCGTCTGTCCTGCCCGCACGGGATCCCGAATCCGGCGTTGGGTACGCGCTGATGCCGCTGGAGCATTACTGCTCGGACGACGGCGATCTTGCGCTGCTCGATGCAGAGGGCGGCGTGCTGAACGACGTGCGTGCCT
>CAZFBZ010000009.1:0-34948 GCA_964517345.1 uncultured Candidatus Peribacteria bacterium
CACAGGCACGATCTCCATCGTGAAGCAGACGGTTCCGGACGGAAGCGCCGTGGACTTCAGCTTCACCGGTGACATCACTGCCACCCTCTCCGATGGCGAGGCCAGCACCCCGCTGGAAGTCGCTCCGGGCACCTACACGGTCACGGAAGGCGAGTTCTCCGACTGGCGCGTCACGGATATCTCCTGCAGCGACGCCAACAGCACGGGCAACGAGTCCACCCGCGTCACCACCTTCAACGTCGAAGCCGGCGAGGATGTGGTCTGCACGGTTACCAACACGCTGCTCGGCAAGCTGAACGTCATCAAGGTCGCCTACGGCGACAACGGGACGGGTGCCGTCTTTAACTTCAACAGCACCACGCCGTCCGAGGTTCCGGCCTTCAGCATCGACACGGCTGGTTCCAACCAGCACGGCGTCTTCGTGCTCCCGGGCGTGTACACCGTCAACGAGCTCACGCCGCCCGCTGGCTGGCAGATGGTCGAAAACCTCTGTCAGGGCGTCACGGTCACGGCCGGAAACCAGACGGATTGCAGCATCACCAACCAGAAGGCCGTCAAACTGACGGTCGAGAAGACGACGACGGACGACGTCGGCACCTTCCACTTTGACGGCACCTTCGCCGGCACCGGCGCCCTCGACGGCGGCGATGCAGGTGGTCTGGACGTCACGACGGTTGCCACAAACACCCCCGTCACGGATTCCTTCTTCGATGTCTTCCTCCCGATCAACCTCGGCAACCCGACCGATCCCATCGCCATGGAACTGGTCGAGACGCAGCAGGGCACCTGGCAGACCGACGCCATCTCCTGCACGGGTGACGCGGGCTCCGAGACCGCCACCCTCGCCACCGGCACGGTCGGCTTCACCGCCGTCCCCGGAAGCGAGATCACCTGCAGCTTCACGAACGCGCTTCTCGACACCGATGAAGACGGCGTTCCCGATGTCACGGACAACTGCCCGCTGGTTGCCAACGCCGATCAGGCGGATGCCGATGAGGACGACACGGGCAACGCCTGCGACGAGACCTTCGAGTACGCCTGCACGCTGACGAACCCGGTCCTCCACCTCGCCATCACGAACATCGCTTCCACGACCGCCGGCCTGTACCAGGTCGACGGCGTCACGGGCCTCACGACGCTCGTGCAGTCCTACACCTCCCCGGCCACGACCAAGTTCAACTCCGCGCTGGCCGCGGGCGCCGACGGTTCGGTCTACACGCTCCTCGTGAAGAACCTCCAGACCCGCATGCTTGCCAAGCTCCTGCCGGACGGCACGGTCACGACAGTCAACCTCTCCACGCCGATCTCCGCGATCATGCCGACGCTCGGCATGGGCCCGGATAACATGCTCTACGCCCTCGACGGCGGATTGCTGGCCAACGGCACGCTCTACAAGATCGACCCGACCACGGGCACGGTGACCTCGCTCGGCGACGTCCCGGGCTTCACGGTCCTCGCGGGTGACCTCGCGATCGACGGCGCCATGAACCTCGTCTACGTCAGCGCCTTCGGCGACCTCTACAAGATCGACCTCACGAACCTCCCGGGCGGCGTCACCTACCTCGGCGCCCTCACGACCGGCACGGACAAGTACACGGGTCTCGTCCATCAGGGCGGCACCTTCTATGCCTTTGACCGCACGGCTGGACACTACGTCGGCTTCACGGTCTCGGGCGGCTCGTTCACCCCGGCCAGCGACGTGATCGGCGGCGGCTTCTTCCCCGGCGACGGCGCGTCCTGCCCGGCCGAGGTTGTCGAGCCTCCGTCCTCGTCGTCCAGCTCCAGCAGCGTCGTCTCCTCCTCGTCCAGCAGCGTTGTCTCCTCCTCGTCGAGCAGTGAAGTCTCCTCGTCCTCCAGCTCGGAATCGGGCGTGACCATCTGCCACATCCCGCCGGGCAACCCGGAGAATGAGCAGACGCAGGTTGTCGACTCCGAGGACGTTGCCGGCCACCTGGGCCATGGCGATTACCTCGGCGTCTGCGGCAGCTCCAGCTCGAGCTCCAGCAGCGTGACCTCTTCCAGCTCCTCCTCGCTCGCCGCCTGTCTCCCGACGGACGAGAGCCTGGCCGGATACTGGAAGTTCGATGAGTCCACCGGCACCGGTGCGACCGATTCCACCACGTACAACAACGTCGGCACGTACACGAACGGCGTGACGCTCGGCGCCTCCGCGGCTCCGACCGTCTTCTCCAACCCCGCCGCCGCCTCCTTTGACGGCGCGGACGACTACGTCCTGGTCACCGACACAACGGGCCTTCCGACGGGCAACGACGCCCGCACCCTCATGTCCTGGGTGGACATGGACACCGTCGCCCAGCAGGCCACGATCATCGCCTTGGGCAACGGCGCCACATCTGACCAGCGCTTCATCCTCATGGTCGGCAACGAGCCGGCTGAGGGTCCGACCTACGTCTTCACGGACGGCCTGAACGGCGCCAACAACATCACGCTCTCCGGTCCCGAGGTTCCCGCCACGGGCGGCTGGCACCACGTCGCCTTCACCTATGACGGCGCCGGTAACTGGGCCTACTACCTGGACGGCGTTCTGACCAAGTCCGGCACGTTCGCGGTCGCCATCAACACCGTGACCAACGCGGTCGAGATCGGTTCCCGCCACGACTCCGCCACGGGGTACTTCGACGGCTCGCTCGATGACGTCCGCGTCTACACCCGCGCCCTGAGCGCCGGCGAGATCGAGACCATTGCCGAGGGCGCCTGCCTCCCGGCGGCTTCCTCTTCCAGCAGCTCGTCGGAAGGTTCCTCCAGCTCCGTGTCCAGCTCGTCGGAAGGCTCCAGCTCGTCTGCGGCCCCCACGGCCTGCGTCGATACGGGTCTCCTGGCTCACTGGAAGGGTGATGAAAACGGCGGTGTCACCGCGATCGACAGCACGGGCAACCTCCACACGGGTGCCCTGGAGAACGGCACGACGTATGTCGCCGGCACTCCGACGATCACCCCCAACACCTCTGCCTTCTCGTTTGACGGCACCGATGACGTCGTCCGCGCCGATGGCACGGACTTCAACTTCGGCACCACCGAGTTCACGATTGCGACCTTCGCCAAGACCACGACCGGCGACCGCTCCGTCCTCGGCCACTACGGCCCCTCCACCGGCACGCGCGGCTGGGGTATGTACTTCTACAGCACGAACCGCGTGAACTTCTTCGCCTACGGTGACGCCGGTACGAGCGACACGTCCTACCCGGCCACGCTCCTCGACAACAACTGGCACCACGTTGCGGCCACCTACAGCCGCAGCGGCGCCGATGTCACGATCCGCATGTACGTCGACGGCGTCCTGGTGGGTACCACGACGTCCACGGTCGGCGACATCTCGATCGCCACGGACATGCTGCTCGGCAAGTACCAGCTCCAGCCGAACTTCGCCGGCAGCCTGGATGACGTCCGCGTCTACAACCGCGTCCTGAGCGACGCTGAGGTTCTGGCCCTGTCCACGGGATGCGCCGGATCCGAGAGTTCCAGTTCCAGCAGCAGCTCGTCCGAGGGTTCCAGCTCGTCCTCCGGGGGCGAGGGATCCTCCTCGTCCAGCTCGTCCTCCTCCCAGGGTGAGCCCCAGCTGACAGGCCTTTCCTTCGGTGACGGCGAAAACAACGGCGGCAATGGTGCCTACCGCGGTCATCGCACGAACGTCGCGCTCTCGCTCATCGAGCAGCTCGCGCTCAACTTTGACTTCAGTGACGCTCCTCCTCCCGCGGTTGGTGGCGGTGAGACTCCTCTCACGCCCGACCAGATCGCGTACATCTGCAGCGTGCAGCGCGCGATCCCGTCCGATGCGACCCCGGCCTTCTACCGCGTCGTGGCCCGCTACGTGGCCAACCGCATGGGCGGCCTGAACGTGAACTTCGTCCTCGAGAAGCTCCGCGATCCCGACCTCTGCACGGATATCTCGACCGGCCTGCTCCCGCAGAAGGCTGCACCAGTGGCTGCCGACACCCCGATGTACGTGGGAACCAACGGCTTCCCGATCTCCCAGAACCCGACGTGGATGGCCTGTTTCGAGGCTGAGTACGCCAACCGCGTCCTGACCAAAGAGGATATCAAGAACAACCCGGATAAGGACCGGAAGGGCACTCCGCGCGACTGCGCGTTCTACCACGCCAACTCGTCCAACATCTGGTACCACCCGGATCTGAAGATCTACTTCACCTTCAACCCGCTGAACGGCACCTACAAGCTGCCGGCCGGCTACGCGGTCACCCGCACGACCTTCGAGACTGCCTCGAACTGATCGTCTTCACTCCGGAATTCAGAAGCGACCCCGAAAGGGGTCGCTTTTGTATATGGCGTACCTCCGTTGCTGTTGCCACGCTTCGACGAGCTCAGCATGACAATAAAGCGTCCCTCGTTACGAAATCCGCTCCGCGGCTTTCTACTCGGGATGACAGAGTTAGACCCCGCCCCCGTATGTCTCAATAAACCGGATAGGGCTGATAACCCAGCGGTCGGCTTCGCTGCGCGAGGGCACGCTGCCCGGCTGGTACACTGCGTGCTGCCCGTCGCCCGTCTTGCGGTCGATCTGGAGGTGCAGATGGGGGCCGCTGGTACTGCCCGTCATGCCGACTCTGCCGATGATCGTGCCGGGGGACACGTCCTGCCCCTCCGAGACCGATATCGATCCGAGGTGCGCGTAGACCGAGTAGAAACCTTCCCCGGAAGGCAGACGGTGCTCGATGAGCACGTGCATGCCGAGCAGGCTGTTGCTGCGGACCTGGTAGACCCTGCCTCCGGCGACGGCGCCAAGCGGCGTGCCCAGGGCGAGCTTGAGGTCGATGCCCGGGTGCACGCCCGTGAATTCAGCGGCATCCAGGTCATACGACGAGAAGAAATGCGTGGAGTAGAAGAGCTTGCGGGTGATTTCCGGGATATTGCGGGGGTTCATCAGTGATGCGAAAGGCACCGTGAGCTTGGACATCACATAGGATGGCACGGGGACGAAATCCGCCGCCGTCAGTTCGTCGTAGGAGCGGTTCCATTCCTCAGGCTTGGTCATAGCGCCCCAATTGGGGACGCGGCTGACCGGATAGACGGCCCGGACAAAGGCCGGGAAGGCATGTGGAGCCTGCGGGGCGGGCGAAGCCACGCTGCTCACGGACGACGACGCGGCGGCAGCCGAAGAGGCTGCGGCGGAGGACGACGAGGCGAAGACGGGCTCAGGTTCCTCCGCAGGCAGCACCTCGGGGGCCGCCTCGATGGCGGGCAGGTCTTCCTGCACCGACCCGGCATCATCGGCAGCCGCATGGAGAGTCGCAGGCACCCTGCGGGCCGCCCGGCGGGGCTGTACGGATGCAGCGGATGACGCCGCGGTCGAAGACGAAGATGCGGGAGCAGGCGTCTCCGGTTCGGGAGGCAGAGGGGCGGGAAGCACGCGTGCCGCGGGCAGGAGGAAGCCATCTTCCTCATCCGTACTATTGTCTGCGAGGAGGACCATTTCGCGCCAACTCAGGAACCGGTCCTGCAGATATCCCTGCAGTCCCGAAACCTGGGTATGCACGATGATGCTCAGCACGCAGCCGCACGCACCCGCCAGCACGTCCTGACGATGCTCGCGCAGCCACTTGATTATCTTTTTTTGTGTGTTCATTTAAGTAATATTATACTATTTTTCTACAATAAAGTCACTACTTCCCTTCTCTATTAATTACAAAAAGAGCCCTTCTGTAAGCTGTATTTGTCAAAATAACTAAAATGTTCTATAATATACCAAAATACATTCCCCGGATCACTATGCAGTCGCTCTCTGCGTTTCTGAGCAACACCTGCCGGATTACCCCACGGCTCGCAGCGATGTCCGTTGTGTCTTTTATGTCCGTGACGGGCGCCAGTCTGCTGCAGGCCCGCGTCCTCACTGACGCGCCCGACACGGTCATGCCGCGGGTAACAGTGTCCTCATCGTCCACGGCTGCCGCACGCACGCGGCGGGCGGCGGTGAAAAAAACACCAGTCCGCCTCCGGTCCCCCCTTATTCGGCGTGCCCCCGTCAAGCCGATCAGCCGCCGAGCGCTTCTCAGCGGGGCCATTCTGAACTCATCCTCCTCCGTGTCTTCGGTTACGCGCGTCTATACCAAGGCCGGATGCGGCGACAAGCTCATCATCAATGACGAGCAGTGCGATGACGGCAACGCGCTTCCCAAAGACGGTTGTTCCGCGACGTGCACCATCGAGACCGGATTCGAGTGTACCAAGAGCCAGCCGAGCAACTGCTGGTCCACCTGCGGCGACGGCGTGGTCGCCACGGACGAGAAATGCGACGATCGCAACCGAGCCAATGATGACGGCTGCAGTTCCAGTTGCCGCGACGAGATCGGGTATATCTGCAGCGGCTCGCCCAGTGTCTGCACGGTCAAACCGTATTGCGGTAACCAGACGGTCGAGACCGGCGAAACCTGCGACGATGGCAACACCATAGCCGGAGATGGCTGCTCCCCGACCTGCAAGACCGAGTAAGCGCTTCCTGACCGCAACCTACAGACCCTGCCCCCGGGGTCTGTTTTGTAAGGTGCGGACGTCCTGTCACACTATATCTGTGACCACCTTTGAGAATCTCCTCCAGCGCTATGACTACGCCTTCCCTCCGGGCCTGATCGCCCAGGCGCCCGCGTCGCCCCGCGACAGCGCCCGTCTGCTGGTGCACCGCCGCAAGACTGGAGAAACAGAGGAGGCGGTATTCCGGGACATCGGCAGATTTCTGCCGCCGCGCAGCGTCCTCGTGCTCAACGAAACCAAGGTCATCCCGGCCCGGCTCCAGCTGACGCGTTCGACCGGGGGGCGCATCGCCGCCCTGTGGCTGGGGACCGCGAACGGCCGCATCCAGGTGCTCGCCAACCGCCGTCTGCGACCCGGGGAATTCCTCCGCCTGCAGGGAGACACGGGCTTTACCGTCGACGGGCCGGACGGTCGTGGCTGGTTGCTCACGCCGAGCTTCCCCATCGCCCGATTACATCGTTTGTTGGACCGGCATGGCGATATGCCGTTGCCCCCGTATATCAAGCAGTCGCCACTCACGCGCGCCGAACTGCGCCGCGAATACCAGACGGTCTTCGCCAAAGAAGCAGGCTCCGTCGCTGCGCCCACCGCCTCGCTGCACTTCACCCGTGGTCTTCTCGCCAAACTGCAGAAGTCCGGCATCCGCATCGTGCGGGTCACGCTGCACGTCCATCTCGGCACGTTCGCGCCGCTCACGGAGGAGCAGTGGAAAACCGGAGTGCTGCACAGCGAGGAGTACCGCATCCCGCCCGTATCCGCCCGTGTGCTGGCCGCAGCCAGGGCGGCAGGAGATCCGATCATTGCCGTCGGGACCACCGTCGTGCGCACGTTGGAGTCCGCCAGCGACGAACAGGGGAGGATCGTCCGGCCTTCGGGGAATACCAATCTGTTCATCCAGGAGGGATACAGATTTCGGCTTGTGAACGGGCTCATCACGAATTTTCATGTGCCCAAATCCAGCCTCCTGATGCTGGTGTCGGCCTTCGCCGGGCGCGATACAGTGCTGGAGCTCTATCAACGGGCGATCGCGGCAAAATTCAGGTTCTTCTCGTTCGGGGATGCGATGTTGATCCTGTGACGGGCCCGGTCAATTGTGCAGCTGTCTCTCCAGATCTTTGTTGTAGATGAAGGAGAAGTGCGGCGCCTCTCTCTTGATCACGTCAAAGTGCCTGCGGGCTTCGGCGGGCTTGCCATTGGCCTTCGCGATCACGCCCGCGTGATAGAGAATCATCGGATCATGCGAACCGGTGGCGAGTGCCTTTGTGACATACCCGGCCGCCTCGGCGGCTTTGTCGTTTTTGTAGAGCGCCCAGGCAAGGAGATCGGCGGCGTAGATCGTCGGACGGTCGGCATACACCGCGCGTGCGCGCTCCAGCGCCGCAGGCAGATCCAGATCGTGGTCCACCAGGAATCTTGTGCGTTCCAGTTCCACGTTCGTGCCGCGCTGGGTGATCGCGTCGTACCCGATCTGCACCAGCGTGAACTGTGCGGCCGCCTGGCCGGTGTTGCCCTGGCTCGCCTCGATGTCGCCGAGGAGCGCGGGGTATTCCGGGAGCGGCAGCAGCGCGATGGCCTCTTTCGCGTGCGTCCGCGCGTCGTCCGGCTTGCCGAGGAGCATGTCGGTCCGGGCCAGACCCGCCAGTGCCGGGGCGAAACTCGGGAAGGTCTTCAGCGCCGATGCGTACAGGGTGGCCGCGGCGGCGGGATCGGCGGACTGCACAAGACGGGCGGTTTCCGTCAGCTGCCAGGCGATGTTCTCGGGGTGGCCGCCTCCCTCCAGCGCGTCCTGCATCGCTTCGACGGCGCCGGGAATGTCTCCGTGGATCTCGCGCAGATAGGCGATACGCGTGAAGGCATTGGAATCCGGACGGAGATCGCTCATGGTCTGGAGCGACTGCGCGGCCTCTGCGTACATGCCAAGCTCGATCTGTGCGTCGGCGAGCAGACCGAGGTAGCGGGGGATGTCCGGATACGCCGTGACGAGCGGTTGTGCGTAGTCCAGAGCCGCGTGGAAGTCATGGCGACCCGCGGCGACGGAGCCGAGCAGGAAGGGGATATCGGCGTTGTCCGGATCGCGGCGCTTCAGCAGATCCATGAGCTTCTCGATACGCCCGTAGTAGGCGGTATCGGCGTTCTCGCGGATGGCCTGCAGATAATACGATGACAGCGTGAAGAACGCGTCGGCGTTTCCCGGTGATGCTTCCAGTTCGTTCTGTGCACGCACGATCGCATCGAGTGTGATCTGGGACAGACCCTCTTCCGACGGCGTCACGAAGATGCCGGCGAAAGACGACCCGCCGCAGCCCGCGAGCAGGCACAGGACAAACAGGGTGGCGCTGAGCGCCACCCTGTTTGCGAGTCGACGATGTACGGAGACGATCGTCATGAATTCACAATCACTTTAACACATGCGGCGAAGCCAGGTACGGGAAGGTGTTCGAGAACGCCTTGTCGTTCGCGTTCACACCATCGCCGAGTGCCGGAGGAACCTTGTCCTTGTAGCCGTCGACGAGCTTGCCGGCGACCGCCTGGATGGCGATGTCGGTGACGTCATCGGCGAGGCGGCGACCGTTCGGGAAGCCCTGGAGGTCACCTCCGAAGACACCGAGGTGGCTGACCTTGTCGGCAGCCGTCGGCTTGATGGAGGTGTTGAGGCGCAGCATCTCGGCCGCACGCACGCTCTTGGGCTGGTTGAGGCCCGGAACGCCCGTCAGGAAGACCGTGACGAGGTCGGTGCGGTTGTCGAGCGGGACATCAAGACCGAGGACGGCCTTGAAGAGACCGGCGAGCTCAGGCTTGAGGACGACGTCGGCGTAGGCCTTCGTGTCAGCGTCCTTCTCGGGCTTGGAAGCGTTGAAGTAGTCCTTGTACGCGAGCGGGACGACCACCTCGTTGACGAGGGGCATACCGAGGCGCGAGACCTGGACCAGCTTGCCGCTCTGGCGGATGGTGCCGTCGGTCTTGAGGACAGGGTGCGAGTAGCGGTAGTTGGCGCTCCAGACACCGAGGACGCTGTCACCCTTGGTGACGTCGGCCACGGGAACCTGGAAGACGATGGACTGGACGTTTGTGCCGACGAGCGAGTCCTTGCCGCCGCCGAGGTTCAGAAGGTCGAAGACCTTCAGATCGACGAAGAAGGAGTCATCGCGGGCTCCGGCGAAGAACTTGCCCTTGGCGCCCTTGTCGACAATCGCCTGGCTGGCGAGCTTGTCGTAATCCGGCTGGCTCTTGGAGCCGATGGCAGGCGGAGCGACTTCACCCGTGGCCACGACGGACTTGGAACCGAGCTGGGACGGGGTGCCGTTGAACTTGCCGAGCACCTTGTAGGCCGTCCAGTACTGGCGGACGTTGCCGTCAGCGAGGCTGGAGTACGGCTTCGTGTTGTACAGGAAGGTGCCGCCATTGGTCACCTTGGTCTGGAATTTGAAGGCGTATGTAACGTCCTCCTTTGCGTCGCCATTGGTGTCGACGTGGAAGGCGTAGACAACGCCATCACCGAACCGGAAGTAGTTCGGACCCGCACCCGGCAGGCCGAGCGGGTAGTGGTTACCGACGAAAACCACCTTCGAGGAGTCCTCGGGACTCAGGAAGGCGTACAGGTCCGTCGCGTCGGCGGCGGGATCCTGGCTGATCATCGGAGCCTCGCGGTGGGAGGAGGCGAAACCGATGGCCGGAGCGAGGACGCTGAGCGCGAGGGAGATCGCGACCGCGCCCGCACCGGGACGGAGAAATCTGTTCTTCATAGAAGAAGAGAGGGGAAAAAAGAAAGGATATTGCTGCCAAGTATGAGGCCGGTGAGGCCATTTACAATGACCTGGAGCCCGGGATCCGTGGCTTAATCGCAATTTTCACCTGTGGCGTGAACGACGAATCGCAAAAAACATGATGTTGTAACACTCCCGCACGCAAGCCGACATTGTAAGTGTTGAGCTGACTGGCCGTCATCTACCCCGGTTGGGACGCATGTCGTCCTCCATTCATTCGGCCGCTCTCTGCGGCGCGTCTCTCATTTTTTCCCTCTCTTGTATGGATATCCTCTGGTTCCTCCTCATCGGCCTCATCTCGGGCTGGCTCGCCGGCCAGATCACCCGCGGCGGTGGTTTCGGCATCGTCGGCGACATCGTCGTCGGCATCGTCGGCGCGCTCATCGGCGGATACATTTTCCGTTGGTTCGGCGTTACCGCTTACGGCACGCTCGGCACCATCATCATGTCCGTGATCGGCGCGGTGATCCTCATCTTCGCTCTCCGCCTCATTCGGGGCCGCAGCATCACGGGCCGTCCGTAACAGTCGCTGAACGCCTTATTCCCCCCCCTTTGCCATGAAGAACTCCGCTATCGAATGCGATTCGTTCGTCCTTGATACCTACTGGCGCGCCGATACCGGCAGCTTTCATCCCGGAGCCATCACGTTCCGCGGGCGGAAGAAGGTCGATGTCGTCCAGTGGCGCGACAAGAGCTTTACATCCCAGGAAGGTGCCGACTCGTTCGTCCGCAGCTACTTCGCCCGCCGTGAGATCTCGGAGGCGCCGAGCGAAGGCGTGCTCGTCTCCCGCAACCACGCTGCCGGGTCGATCCGCATGCGGGAATTCATCGCCTGATCCCTTTTCCATCTTCCTGTACAAAAGAGGCTCCGTGCGGAGCCTCTTTTTTTCAATCCGAATCACACGCTCACTGCGCTGCCTTCCACTCAGCCAGCCAGCCTTTCATCATGTCGATCTCCTTCTGCTGCGCCGCGATGATCTCGGCGGCGAGCGTCTTCACCTCGGCGTGCTTTGCCGACGTCTGGGCAGCCTTCGCCATGTCGATCGCGCCCTGGTGATGGACGATCATGCCTTCGGTGAAAGCGATATCGAACTCGTCGCCGGTCTTGCCGTCGAGCATCATCACCATCTCGTCCATCGTCATGTCCTCCATCATCATATCGTCGCGCATCATCGTGCCCATACCGTGGCCCTCGTCCATCATGGATTTTTCCATCATCATGTGCACTCCAGCCCGGGGAATGCCGAAACGCCAGGCGCTCATCGGGGCCATTGCGAAGGTCAGGAGACATACAACCGCGCCGCCGACGACGAGGATGATGCCCCACATCTTCAGCTGCTTCTCATTGAGTTTGCGGATGGTCCAGAGCAACAGGAAAAGCACGCCGACGAACAGCGCGAACGCGGCGAGGCCGTGCAGCAGGCCGGCAAGAACGAATCCGCTGCCCATTGTTGAGTACATCATAGAAATACAGGGGGAAAAACGCCCCCAGTATACTCCTACTGGACTTCGTCGGGGATAAACCTCAGCGCCAGGCCGTTCATGCAGTAGCGCAGGCCCGTGGGCTGCGGCCCGTCATCGAACACATGGCCCAGGTGGCCGCCGCACTTACTGCGGATCTCCGTGCGGACCAGACCGTCGGATTCGTCGGTCACTTCGACGAGCGCGTCCGCGCTGATCGGCGCCCAGAAGCTCGGCCAGCCGGTGCCGGAATCGTATTTCTGCTCGGACCGGAAGACGGGCTGGCCGCAATCGGCTGTGACGTAGGTGCCTTTGCGATGCTCGTCGAGGAGGTCGCTGGTGAAAGGACGCTCGGTGCCGGACTGGCGCAGCACCGCGTACTGGCCGGACGTGAGCTTGGCCTTCCACTCGGCTTCGGTCTTCGGAAGATTCTTCAACACCTCAGCTTCGTTCCAGATCACGGCTGAAGCCTTTATCGTCACGGATGCCGCGGCGGAGGCGGCTGCAGCCGCTGCCTTGGATGACGCGGGAGCCTCGCGCTTCATGGCTGCAGACTCATCCGGTTTCTGCGGAACAGGCGTGCAGGCGGAGAGCAGGAGAAGAACAGAGACGAGAGCGAAGGGGCGGCGGAAGGTCATCATAGGATACGGAGTGTAGCAGCCTCCGGGGGGTGTTTGCTCTACACTGTCCGCATGACGTCTTCGTCGTATGCTCTTCTCGATTTCGGCAACGGCATGCGCCTCGAACAATGGGGCCCGTACCGCCTGGCACGCCCGGATCCGACGGCCGTTGGCTCACCCAACCATCCGGAGCTGTGGGCGTCGGCCGATGCGACGTACAAAGGAGAGAAGGGGAAAGGAGCCTGGGAGAATCTGAACCATGTGCCCGAGCACTGGCCCGTAGAATTCGGGGGTGTGCGGATGGTCGTGCGGCTTGCTCCCTACAAGCACACGGGAGTGTTTCCCGAGCAGCGGACCAACTGGGATTGGGCCTGCTCGCATACGGGCGATCGCACACTGAACATTCTCAATCTTTTTGCCTACACAGGAGGCGCGACGATGGCGCTCGCGACGCGCGGGCACTTCGTCACGCACGTCGATGCGTCCAAGCCTGCGATCGCGTGGGCCAAGGAGAATGCGGCGCTCAACGGGCTTCCCGGCGACGCCGTGCGCTGGATTCTGGAGGACGCGCCGCTCTTCGTCGCACGCGAGCGCAAGCGCGGCAAAACCTATGATGCGATCATTCTCGATCCGCCGGCGTTCGGTCACTCGCCGTCCGGCAAGACGTGGCGCATCGAGCGTGACCTGAAGCCGCTGCTGGAGGAGTGCGCGAACATCCTCAGTGCGACGCCCGCGTTCATCGTGCTCAACGGTTACGCACAGCACGACACACCCGACAGTTTTCATCGTTTGCTGTCCGGTATCCTGCATCAGAAAACCCCGCACACCTTCACCATCGACGCGGCAGAGCTGACGCTCACAGCCGAGGACGGACGATTGCTTTCTACCGGTATCACGGCGCGGTGCGCGTTTGGGGCGTGAGCCCGATCCCCATTTTTTGGCTCAGTGCTGGGCTCCCGCGCTTACGCGGATGAACAGGAAGAACGCGGCGGCAAAGAGCAGGGTCATCACGACCGGCGCGATATCGGAGAGCCAGTTGCGCCTGCGGGGATCGAAGCCCTTCAGGAGCAGCGAGTTCGTCACCACCGACACCGAGCTGAAGGCCATGGCGAGGCCTGCGAGTTCCGGGCGCAGCACGATGCCCCACTGCGCGAAGGCGCGCGTGGCGATGGGAATGCCGATGACGTTGAAGAGCAGGGCGAAGAACAGGTTCTGGCCGATCTTCCCCACGGTTGTCCTGCTGAGGTCGATTGCCGTCGCCACGTCGCGCAGATCGTTTTTCACCAGGACGATTCCGCCCGTTTCCATCGCGATGTCCGTGCCGGATCCCATCGCAATGCCGAGGTCGGCCTGGGCGAGCGCCGGGCTGTCGTTGATGCCGTCGCCGACCATCGCCACGCGCTTGCCGCCGGCCTGCAGCTTCTTCACTTCGCCCGCTTTTCCTTCGGGCAGGACTTCGGCAAGCACGTGCTCAATTCCCGCCTGTCGCGCAATGGCATTGGCCGTGCGCGCATTGTCGCCTGTGATCATGTACACGCCGAGGCCCATTGCCTTGAGCCGGTTCACGGCGTCGCGCGAGCCGGGCTTGATGATGTCCGCGACCGCAATGATGCCGAGCACGGTTTTGCCATCGGCGAGGAGCACGGCGGTCTTGCCGGCGTCTTCCAGGTCCTGCATCGGTTTTTCGACATCTGCAAGAGCTGCTCCGGACTGCTTCATCAGCGCCCTGTTGCCCAAAACATATGTGGAACCCCCGATGGTTCCCCGGATGCCATGGCCCGGAATTGCCGAGAATCCCGTGACGGTCTCCATTGCGATGCCTCCGGATTGCGCGTGCTTCACGATGCTCGCGGCCAACGGATGTTCCGAGCCGCGCTCCAGGCTCGCCGCGATGCGCAGAACATCGGACTCTTTCCCGTGCAGCGCGACGACGTCCGTGACGACCGGCTTGCCCGCGGTGAGCGTGCCGGTCTTGTCGAAGACAATCGCATCAAGCTTGTTCGCCGCCTCAAGCGGTTCGCCGCCGCGGATCAGAATGCCGAGCTGCGCGCCCCGCCCCGTTGCGACCATGATAGCCGTCGGCGTGGCGAGTCCGAGAGCGCAGGGGCACGCAATCACCAGCACCGATACCATCGAAAGCAGTGCGAACGTCGGCGACGCGCCGAGTGCAAGCCATGCGATCAGCGTCAGGAGCGCAATGACGATCACCGCCGGAACGAACCAGTTGGACACGCGGTCGGCGAAGTCCTGGATGGGCGCCTTGGAGCCCTGGGCCTCCTCCACGAAGCGGATGATCCGTGCGAGCGCCGTCTCGCTGCCCACTTTCTCCGCGCGGAATTCAATCACGCCATTGCCGTTCATCGTCGCGCCGAAGACGCGGTCACCGGCGTTCTTCTCCACGGGGATGCTTTCGCCGGTCAGCATGGATTCATCAATCGAGGTGTGGCCCGTCGTCACGATGCCGTCGACGGGGATCTTCTCTCCCGGACGGACCAGCACAATGTCGCCGGGTTTCACCTCTTCCACCGGTACGTCGATCGTCTTTCCGTCGCGGATGAGGCGAGCCGTTTTGGCCTGCAGGCTCATCAATTTGCGGATTGCGTCACTCGTGCGGCCCTTTGCGCGCGCTTCCATCCACTTGCCGAGCAGCACGAAGGTGATGAGCAGTGCCGCGACTTCAAAATACAGGTCCGGCATTTCGCCGATGACCGTGCCATGCGTGGCGACATGCGCGACAAAATTCCACAGACTGTAGGCATACGCTGTCGCGGTTCCGATGGCGATGAGGCTGTCCATCCCAAAAGTCAGCATCCGCGCGCTCGACCAGAATCCCCGGAAGAACCCGCGGCCCAGCCAGAACTGCACCGGCGTGGCGAGGATGAGCGAGACGATTCCCATGAAAGGCATCAGCGCCGCACGCAGGGGACTCGACGGAAAAAACGACAGGACCATGAAGCCGAGCATCGGCAGGCTCAGCGCAAGCGCGATAAGAAACTTCGTGCGATAGCCGCTGATCTCCTCTTCCTGGCGCTTGCGGTCGAGCTCGATGCCGTGTTGATGACCGCCGTGATCGTGGTCATGGCGCACGTCCGCCCCATAGCCTGCGGCTTTCACCGCGTGGACCAGTTGCTCTTCATCCACCGTGGCCGGATCAAATGTGATTTGGGCTTTTGCGGCGGCGAGGTTCACGTTCGCATCCTCGACGCCCTTGGTCTTTTTGAGCGTCCTGGTGATGAGCGCGCTGCAGCTGGCGCAGTGCATGCCGGTGATGGAAAGGGTGGTTTTCATGCGTGCCGGAGGTGCGTCGCGCGCGCGATCAGTGCAGAACCGTATATTCGGCCGTGCTTGTGGTGGTGCCGAGGGGGGTGGTCACCGTGATCTTTCCCGTCGTCGCACCTGCAGGGACCAACACCTTGATGCCCGACGAGACCGTGGCAAGAATGGCCGTGTCGGCCGAGCCGAAGGTCACTTTGGTGGCATCGGTCAGATTGTTGCCCAGGATAGTCACGATGGATCCGACTTTTCCCATGGATGGAGTGAAACTCAGGATCGTGGGCTTAGGAGGCGTTATCGGCAGAAGATTGGGGATGACGGTGAAGCTCTGTGTGCTGACCACCGCGCCGTTCGGAGTGAAGACCGTAATCTTCCCCGTCTTGGCGCCGATGGGGATCGAGACCTTGATGGCCGTAGCGGTCTTGAAGACCGGCACCGCGTCGACCGTGCCGATGCGTATTTTTTTGACAGTATCCAGATGCGTTCCCAGGATAGTCACGACGGAAGTCGTTTTGCCGCTCATGGGCGAGAAGCTCTTGATGGTGGCCAGGGGGAGGGCAGAGGACGACGCTGCGCCGTCTTCGAGCATGGCCTGGCACAGCATATGGGCTTTGGTCAGCAGATCGTGCGTCGATGCGAAGCGTTGGGCCTGCGCAGCGGAGGCGGTGAGCTCCGTGCTCATCCCGAGGGCGGTCGCGATAGTCGCGCAGTACGGCTTCATGTCGTCTCCGGGCGTGACGGAGGCGGCACTGGAAGATGAATGGATGATGATCGGCTTTACGTTGACGGTGCGCGTCAGCGCCGAGGCGCCGGGAGCGGCCGTTGCAAGCAGAACCGACAGGCCGACGAGGAAGGGGGTGTGGAGTGAACGCATGTCCGAATGATACTCCTGCCAGACTCTTCGTGACGGATTTTCCCTCCCATATCCGTCATTTTCACGAGAGTACCTTTTGTTGCCGGTGATCCGGACCCCGGCTGCTTGCCGCGTGCAAACGCCCCCGGACATATCCCGCCGTCGCCCCTGCCGAACTATTCCCAATACTCCTCACAGATGTTGTTTTTCACTCTGCCTGTAGCCGAGATATCGTCGTCTTTGTGACAGGCGATCTGTGCTTCATGAATATCATCCTGGTCAAAGGATCCAATACGTCATCACAATTGCCTCAAAAGGCGATTTCTGGTAAAATAAAAAGATTTCTACCCACACACATATGACCGCTGACGCCTTCATCACCGCGGTGAAAGAGATGAACGGTTTGCCCCCGATGCTGGCGAACCAGCTCATCGCTCTCGCCCCGCGCATGACGGACCAGGAGCGCAGCGACGCTGTCGCGCAGCTCACGCCGATGAATGCTGATATCGAGAAGGACCAGAAGGACATTCTGAAGGATCTCGACGAAGGAATGGTCACGCTGAAGAAGGCGGAAAAAACCATTCTGCCCGCCATGCGCAAGGCCGAGTCTCAGAAGGAGGCACAGAAAGCCGAGTCGCTCTTCGATGATTCCCCCGCCTCCCATGACGCCTAAGTCCTCTTTTATCGCCGGCTTTCTCAACCGCGAGGCCCGTCTGCTTCGCATGGCTGAAGAGCCTCCGCCTCTCTCGGGCAGCGAAAACAGGCCTCTCTACGTCGGCGAAGGCGAAAACCACAACCGGCACGTCGCGGACACGGTCGATCAGCGCTGGCAGGTCTACCGCGATGCAGTCGACGATCTCGCCGACAAGGCCCGGGCCATCGTGAGCGGGAGCAGCGAGGAGTCCGCCGCCAACACCGCCATCGGCACGACCGCGCAGCAGTTCAAGGACTCGCTCGTTGAAGGCATCGACTACCAGCGCTTCCGCACCAGCGCCGACAGCTATGCCACGTACATCTTTTACAAAGTCGATGCTCTCGAGCGCAGGTACTTCAACATTCAGCAGCTCATCACGGCCATCGAAGCCAAGGTCATTGAGCGCGACGGCAGGCTTCCGGATGGCGTGACCAGCATCGAACAGCAGGTACTTGCCGCGCGCACCACGCAGTTCGACGCCCAGCGCCGCGAGCGCCGCACCAGCCGCAAGCTCCAGACCGCAGACGCCAACTATTTCGCCACGCCGGTGTACGGCGAGAACTCCCGCGAATTCAATATCCTGCGCCTCCCTGCAGATGTCGGTGTCAGCATCAAAGGGCTCGGTCTGGAGAACCCCGCGGATTTCGTCAACGTCGAAGGCGTCGGCGGTGCGCGTTACCTGAAGATCTTCCCGTCCGGCATCAACAAGATCAACGTGCATATCGATGCCGGCACTGCGCGCGTGCGGTTCCGCCGGTTCGACAACAACAACCGTCCTATCGCCGAGCTCGGGTATGCCAATATCAGCAAGACCAACGACGGCCGCAATAATTTCATCTTCACGTTCGAGCCGGATCCGCTGCCGCATCCCACGACCGGTGAGTCGTATACCGAAGATGACCGCATCAACGCCTATGCCACGCAGTTTGCCGCCAACATGGACGAGCTGCCGGCCAACCGGCGGGCGGCTTATGCCCAGGCCTGCGGGATGGAAAGGAAAGCAAACTACACCTACACGTTCGTCACGGAGAACCAGATGTGGGAAATTCGCTATGTCTCGCCGCTCGCTCGCGGCAGCGGTCCCTCCTTTGTTCTCACCAAGAATGAGCATCCCCGCGAAGAAGAGAGCCGCAAGAAGCGCGCCGCGGAACTCCGCGAGCTGCGCGGCGTGTCCATCGAGGCCAGCCGCACACAGGCCAGAGAGGCGCTTGCAGCAGTGGGGACCGCTGTCGTCAATCGTGAAGGAGGCGAAAGCGCAAGACAGAAACGTCTCGCCGATGCAATCTCTGTTGCTGGCACAAAAGTGAGTTTCCACGAGACCCGCCTGATCCAGGCGCGCACGGATCTCAACAGCGACCAGGTCTACGAGGGACACGAAGCGGACCGCAAGGCTTCCCGCGATGAACTTCGTGATGTCCAATCCGATGAAGATATCTACACCAAAGTCGCCGTCGATCTGCTCGGCGGAAGAGTCGCCGACATTCTCCAATTTCCCATCGTGTCGGCACATGGCCGCCTTCTCCTTAGTTACGATCTCAACGTGTCACCGAGAGGGCTGGTCAATCTGGGCTACATGGCCGGCAATCTCCCCCCGCACATCGAGACTCCGGGCGAACCGGCCACCGAGTATGCCGTAGCACAGCGCATCTGCACCGTGAATCTGCGCACGCATCCGCGCGTTACCATCCAGGTTGCGGGGAAGAACGTTGTCGTCGACGCATCCACCGGCGTAGCTTCACGCGATGACGCAGTCACTCTGAGCGAGAACAACATCCGAATTATCATTGTAGACGGAACGATGCGCATCGAGTTCACGAAGGCTGTGACATCGAAAGTACTCGGTACGGATGATACGGAACTTTTCGCGACAGATCAGGAAACCATGCGTAAGACATTCTTCGATTCCGTAGCGAGTCTGAGCAGAGAGGGCGTCGAGGAAGGGTATTACCGGATTCGCGGCGACGATAACTACCGTTACTACGTCCGTCCCGGATTTGAGCGGCGCTCGACCATTTACCGTCGCAGCGTGACCAATCCGAACAATGTTGATTTCTTTGCCTTGGAGGGCAAATGGTATCGCCAGCTGACCGTTCCCCACTTCATGCAGACCAGATAATTCGGATAGGTGATACGCTGTCCGCATGGCACTGCCGCGCTGGTTCGCCCGGGAGATCTACGTCGCGCTTCACGCGCAGACGGCGCGTTTTCGCGTAATCAAGTATCTCATCTTTCTGGCTATCGGTGTCGGCGTCCACGCGTGGGGCGGGTGGGCCGCTGTGCTCTGGACGTTTGGCACGCTGACCATCGTTGCCTTCGGCGTGCACTTCCTCTTCCGGTGGAAGACGAAGGCATGGACGCAATCGTGGGGGCCGTACAAGAAGATCCCGATCCCGGGCGACGGGGCGTGACGCTCAGCGCCACAGCACCACGATCAGCGTGACCGCGACGAGCGATACCAGGTGATAGGTGATGCTGAAGAGATACAGGTTCATCTTCCTGTTCTCCCACAGCACGGTGTTGAGCAGGACGGTGGCGATGAAGCCGAACCAGATCACGACTGCCAGCAGGACGGCGGACGTGGCTCCGACCGCGCCCAGACCGCGAGCAAACAGCGCGATGACGGTTGCGATGACGAATTGCTGTGCGAGTGCGCCGAGCATGCGCGGCACCATCGGTCCCATGCCCTTGGCTTTCATGGCATCGACCTCCGATTGGGGAATATTCATCATCTGTATCCACTGCTTTCCGAAGAGCGGCCCGTGCCACAGGAAACCGATCATGAATGCCGCGAGAGCGGCGACGAAGATCGCCAGAAAGTTCAGGCCGGAAAAATCGATCATGGGAAGTGGGGAGAAAACCCTTTCAGGCTATTCCGGAGGCATATTATCGTCAATCGGAGGCATTCTGGTACGCTATGCGTCCATGAACATGTTCAAGCCCACCAAGGCCAAAACCGTGAAGGAGTACCTGGAGGCGTTGCCGCCTGACCGGCGCGAGCTGATCGAATTCCTGCATAAGCTGATCCAGAAGACGGCGCCCTCGCTCAAGCCGCACTTCGCCGCGAACATGCTCGGGTACGGATCGTTTCCCTACACGAATTACAAAAAAGAGAAGATCCAGTGGCCGGTGATCGCGCTCGCAAGCCAGAAGAACTACGTCAGCCTGTATGTCTGCTCCATCGTGGACGGCAAATACATCGCCGAAATGCACAAAAAAGATCTGGGCAAGGTCAGCGTGGGAAAGAGCTGCATCCGGTTCAAGAAGATCACCGATGTGAACCTGGACGGACTCAAGAAGGTTCTCAAGGCCGCCGCGAAAAACCCAGGACTGGCAGGCTAGGAGCGACGTGCGTGCATCGTCGGGAAAATGAAAGGGGTGAATGCGCCATCGCGGTGCGCTCGTCTTCTGTTGACAGAAAAAGCACGTGTGACACGCTGTGCCGATATGGCAGAGACGCCGAGCGCGCCGATTCTTCCCACCGCGGCACCCCCGCCTCCGGTTGCTCCCGACCGCTCGCGTGCGACTCTCCGCTGCATATATGCGGCCCTGCTCGCGGCCGTACTTTCGGCCCTACCCGGCACCCGCGAAAAGGGCTCGGCGGAAGACACATCTGCGCCCGTACCGGGTGTCATGCCCCGCACCGGATCGCTCGTCATCGCCGGGGGCGGCAAGCTGCCCCAGGAGATCCACAGCCGTTTTCTCGAACTGGCCGGAGGAGAACACGCCAACATCTGCGTCGTTCCCACGGCGAGTGAGGAGGCAGACAGGCCCGGCGGGGACGACATCGATTTTTTCAAAAGACGATGGGGATTGATGCCGACTGCCTCCGCGCAGATCTTTCACACGCGGAACCCGGTATTAGCTGATGATCGGGCGTTCACCAGGCCGCTCGATACCGCAACAGGCGCGTGGCTCTCCATCGGCGATCAGGACAAGTTGGCCAAGGCGTATCGCGGGACGCGGGTGGAGAGGCAGTTACGCCGGATTCTGGATCGCGGCGGCGTCGTCGGCGGCACCTCGGCGGGGGCGGCGGCGATGAGTGAGCGCATGATTATCGGCGGGGATGCCGCGCCGAAGATGGGTACCGGATTCGGATTCGTTCCAAAAAACTGGATCGTCGATCAACACTTCATGAACCGCGACCGCCTGCACCGCCTGCTCGGGGCGATCGGGGACGATCCGGATGCCCTGGGTGTGGGCGTCGACGAGGGGACGGCACTCATTGTCACGCTGCCGCCGCCGGATAGGGCTCAGGACTACGCGTGCACCGTCCTGGGGACGGGTAACGTCCGTATCTGCGAAGCGCAGGGAAAAATCAGAGTGCTCAAGGCGGGGGATACGGTGACGCTGAAGGGTATTGCCGCACGCAAAACGCAGCACGCTCAGATACCGTGAGTGCCCAAAAGACCGGAGAAGAACATCGTACAAAACACGATCACGTTATCCGCTCCAGTTTCCCTTTTCTCTTCACGATATTTTTGTAGTCCCACTGGATGTCGCGGGATTTTTTCAGCCAGCGTGCGAGGGCTTTCGTGTCGATCTGGTCTGCGGATGTGTAACGGACTTCTGCGGCTTTAAAAGTGCCTTCTTTTTCCAGGCCGTCTTCCTCAAACGACTGCCCGCTCCAGAACAACAGGCGAACACAGTCTTTTAGCTTGTGGTAGCCGACAATCGGATTCCCGTCGAGAAACCAGACCGGTGAGCGGTGCCAGATCTTATAGTCGGCTTCGGGAAGAGCGCGCAGTATTTCTTTTGCCAGCAGATCGCATATCTTCGCGTCTTCTGCGGACTGGGCGTCGTGATAGGCCTGAACGTCTTTCTGCATACAGCCGATGATATCACGACGATCGCCTGAATTCCTGAAAGAGCACGTTCCCGTGCCCGTCCAGATGATATACTCCCCCCGCGATGCAGAAGATCGTCCCCCATCTCTGGTTCAGTACAGAGGCTAAGCAAGCTGCGGAATTCTACGTCTCTGCGTTTGGACAGGGCTCCAAAGTCACGAACGTCAGCACGATTCACGATACCCCTTCTGGGGACTGCGACATCGTGTCGTTCCAGCTCGCCGGGTTCGAATTCATGGCGATCAGCGCCGGTCCGCTGTTCACATTCAATGCGTCGGTGTCGTTCATGCTCAACTTTGATCCGTCGAAGGACAAAGACGCGCGCAAACACCTTGATGCGCTCTGGGAGAAGCTCTCCGATAGTGGCACGGCACTGATGCCGCTGGATACCTATCCCTTCAGCGAGCGCTACGGCTGGATCCAGGACAAGTATGGTGTCTCGTGGCAACTGATCCTGACCAAGCCCGAGGGCGAGCCGCGTCCGTTCATCATCCCGTCACTGATGTTCACCGGTGACATGACGGGCAAGGCCGGCGAAGCGATGGATTTGTACGTCTCGGTCTTTAAGAACTCGAAGCGGGGAATGACCGCGCCCTATCCGCCTGGTGCTTCGCCGGAGCCGGCCGCCAAAATCATGTTTGCAGAATTCATGCTGGACGGTCAGTGGTTCACGGCCATGGACAGCGGCCACATGCACAAGTTCGGCTTCAACGAAGCTGTCTCACTCATCGTGCGCTGCAAAGATCAGGAAGAAATCGACGCGTACTGGAACAAACTCTCCGCCGTTCCCGAGGCCGAGCAGTGCGGTTGGTGCAAGGATAAATACGGTCTTTCCTGGCAGATCACGCCCGTCGAGATGGACGAGATGATGAAGAACGGAAGCAAAGAGCAGATCGATCGCGTGACGCGTGCTTTCCTTTCCATGAAGAAGTTCGACCTTGCGGCCCTAAAAAAGGCATACGGGGGGAAATAAGCCGGGTGCCGGGTATTTCGTGAAACCTTTTGCCGTTCCGTTCGTATTCATCTGTATGAAGAAACCCCTCGCCTACATCGTCCTCGCCGCCGTTCTCCTGGTTGCCGGCTTCTACGCTTTCAATGCGTATATTTACGCACAGAAACAGGGGAACCCCGCAGAGGTCACCAGCTACCACGGCACGCTCTCGGGCGAAGTGGTCTGCCTGCCCTACCGTGGAGACGGGCCGCACACCATGGAGTGTGCGATCGGCCTGAGAACCGACGTCGGCGAACACTATGTGCTGGATTTTACGGCGTCGTCCCGACAGCAAACCGCACCCGAAACCGGCACGCGGTTCACCGCCTCCGGACGGATCACGCCCATCGAGATGCTGAGCGGTGATCGCTGGAAGACCTACGACGTCGTGGGCGTTTTCTCGGTGACGGATTCGTGGCAGGATCAATAAGCGTTCGTCCTATGCCCATGAAGAAGCTCTCTTCCTCAGCACTGAAAGACGGGGTCCGCTGCAACGTCGTTGGCGGAGTCCATGCAGGGAAGTCCGGTGTCGTGCGCGACATCAATACGAGTAAAACGGGGCATGTCACCATCACCGTCGTCCAGCCGGACGGGGAGAGGTTCAAGACGCTCGCAAAAAACGTGGTTATGGCTTCGTAAAAATTTTGCGGCTCTGCGGCACGATCGTCTCCAGAACCGGTAGCAGTCGGTTCATCGTGCGCTGCGATCGCGGGCAATAGCCCGTGGCCTTCAGCCTTTTTCCTTTCCCTTCCAGTATGCATCTGCTTCCTGCTCCATCTTCGCAAGCCGCGTGTAGTAGTCCGGAAACTCCCGCAGATGCGCGAGGGCGATCTTGCCCGTGGTGAGCATGTCATCGTTCGTTACATTCGTCTGCGGATCGCGCTTGCCGTGTTCCAATTCCACGTCCATCCCCATGCGAAACTGCTCGGGGTCAAAGGGCACGGCATGCCATTCGATGCCTATCTGCGAGCCGATCTCCTTCGCCTGTGCTGTGGTGAAGTGCGGTGTTGGCATACGAATTGATGGGAAAAAACTGAAACCTCAGATCAATGTGCTGAAGGCGGCACCGAGGAAATACGGCCACACGACCAGCGCGAGCACCCCCTTCCAGAAGCTCAGTTCCAGAAAGCCGATGGTGAAGAGCCAGAAGGCGAACCAGAAGCCGCCGATAACCGTATGATGTTCGATGCGGATTTTCTCCATAGGAAGCGTTGGGAAAGAAAAATGAAGTGCATCAGTCGGTTCTCTCAAGGCGATCATGCGAAAAATCCGGCCCATGTCATGTAGCCGCCCCATGCAACAACGATGATCCCGCCAATGGTGAGAATCGACGGCTTGATAAAGCGGGCGATTGTCGCCCTCGTCAAATCCGGCACGAGAAAACGGGCGGTACCCTTTATAACTCCGCCCCAGCCGATGAGAGTCACGAGTGTCTCCGGAAGCGTATTCCAGCGATTGTGCGTGAGGACGACAGCAAGTCCCGTGCAGATTGCGAGGAGCGCCGCGAAGTAGTACGAAAGCGTGAACTCCCGCAGTTCCCGGATCATCGTCTCATACCGCGGGCCGTACAGAAGGAGCGAGCAGCCGATGAGCAGAAAGATGGGACCAAAGAACCGAAGGAGGAAGAGTGTGACGGGTTCCATGGGGGGAAGGGGAAGGAAATGAAGGTAGGGGAAGAGGCTAGGAAGAAAGCCAGCCTCCATCGACGCAGAGAGTGGCGCCGGTTATATACGACGCCTCCTCCGATGCGAGGAAAACGACGGCCGCGGAAATTTCTTCGGGCTTGCCCATCCGCCCGAGGGGGATGTGGGCGAGCATGGTCTGCATAGCTTCTTTGGGCATATTTGACGCTTTCACCATGGGCGTGTCGATGGCGCCGGGCGCGATGGCATTCACGGTGATTCCGTACTGCGCCCACTCATCGGCAAGCGTCTCCGTCATCCCGAGAACTCCACCCTTGGAGGCGGTGTAATGCGCGGCCCCCGCGATGCCGATGCCGGTCCCGCCTGAGGCGATGGAGGAAATATTGATGATGCGCCCCCATTTGTTCTTCCGCATTTCCCTCGCCGCCCGCTGGGCGCAGAGGAACTGGCCTTTCAGATTGATCGCGAGCATCTCGTCCCATTCCTCTTCGGTAATATCCAACGCGGGTTTCGGTTTAAAAATTCCCGCGTTGTTCACCAGGATATCAACTCGTCCGAAGTGCGACACAACCGTATCGAAGACCGCATCGATCTCATCTTTTTTGGAAACATCCATGTGATAAGCATAGGACTCGCCGCCCTGCGCATCGATTTCCTCCGCCACGGCATCGCAGTCACTCTGTTTTCTGCCGGTCAGAATGACTTTTGCCCCCTGGGAGGCGAGGGCGATGGCATCGGCGCGGCCCATGCCGCTCCCGGCACCCGTGATGAGCGCGATTTTGCCGTAGAGGGTGAACATGGTCATGCGGGGGAAAGAAATTAGCAGCAGCGTCGCTTCCCGATGCAGGGTCTCGTTGGCGTTCCTGCGAGGATAATACGGCGTGACTTCATGGGAGAACGGCGACAGGAGTCAGGGCGCGCTTGCGGATGTGTGCGGCTTTGCCGTGCTGCAGATGATTGAGCAGTTTGTCGGTCCACTGATGGATGCGCTCCTCCTGACCGTAGGGTTCATTCACGAGGATAAGCGGGGGAACGAAGAGCGTGCCGTTGTGTTCCCGCTGGAAGCGCAGGAAGTGCTCCGTGCAGCGCGTGCGGAAGTAATAACGGTCATCTCCCAGGCTGATGAAAGTGACAGGCTTGCCACCGAGATCCAGATTCTTCGCTCTGTTGTTGAGCAGTGCATGCATGTGCATGTTGAGCTGCCCCTCGGTGCCGCCCGTGTTCCAGGTCCCCGAGCCCAGGATCAGGAGATCGCCGCGCAGAAGATCCTTGGGGTGGGCGCCCTCCGCGCGCTGCCGCTCAATAGCAATATCGGGCAGAATTCTGCGGAGGTAGGCGATCAGCGTGTCGACGACGTATTCGGTATTCCCGCTGGTGGAGGCGTAAATGATATGAATAGAAGTGAACATGAGAGAGAGGGGGGGTCAGGAGCACATGTGTGCCAAAACGGCATGGGGATGATACGCGCTATCGGCGAGGAGTTTCTTCGCCCACCCCCGGATCTCTTGGTCATAGGCGTAGAGATCCTTGCCTGTCAGAAGGAGAGGAGGGATGAAGGGCGTGCCATGCTGCGCATCGATGAATTCCTGGAATCTCCCCGAGAGGATTTCCGCCGTTTCCTCATCGCCGCTCAGGCTCACGCATGCGACTCTCCGTTCGTCGAGATGGACGTCTTTGGCCCGATCAAAAAGCAGCGAGTGCATATCCCGGTTGAGATCCTGTTCCCCTTCCTCTTCGGAAGAGACGAGCACGAGAATATCCCCTTCAAGCAGATCCCGCGCGCTGGAACGTCCCGCCGCCTGTTTGTCGATCATCACGGACGATGACGTGGAGGCCTTGGTCAAAGCTTCCATGAGCCTGCTGGCCACGAACTTCGCGTGGCCGCCCTTCGATGCGTAGATGATCCGGATGGAGGACATATGCGAGATTATGAGAGACGGCGCAAAACAGTTTCGGATGTGAAAGGGTGTCGCTTGCTGTAGGACCGCTCCAGCTTCTCCTTCACTACGGTCTCCGCCCTGCGAATGTCTTCCAGGCGGCCCGTGTCGGACAGAAGACACTGAAGCGCGTCCGCCAAATGCAGCAGCGCGATCTTTGCATCGATGTGCTTGCGCATCGCATCGGCATCGACGGGATCCGCTCCGGCGGTCGCCCTTACCCGATCCATGGTTTTTTCCAGTGCCTCTTCCATCAGATCCTCGAAGAAATCTTTCAGTTCGTCGAGGTCGTCGTTTTCCATCGCCTTCTCGGCAAGATGGACGGCCGGTCCAGGATCGCTGACCGCCGGCCTGAGCCCCGTGTACGGGATTCCTGCGCCGACGCAGTGCAATCGCACGATGGTCTCGCAGAACCATTGGTCGGCGATCTTGCGTGCATCTTCTCCTTTTTCACGGGCGTGCATCACGCATTCGAATGCGTCGCGTGCCTCCTGCTCGGATTCCCTGGGAACCCAGGGAAGCACATGCAGCACGTGTACGTCTTCAATCGCCTTTCTCGCCGCCTGGGCGACCGGGCCGTCGATGGTGTCGCAATGGGGAAGCATCAAGAGCATGAGGGAATGAATCATCAGTGACGCGCGTCTTTATCGAGCCAGTCGTCTTCCTCCGCCTCGATCCATTCCGTCCTGTCGCGCGACGGGACGATGTGCCCGCCCGCGCTGATCCTTTCGCTCCGCTCGAACGCCTCTTCCTGCAGATGCGCCTGACGAATCACATTGGGCGTTCCGGTACCGGGATAGTCCGTGCGCGTTGCGGCAGGCTCATTTTCAGTCGTGGCTTCGGTCGGGCGCGCAGGAAAACAACGCTCATGCTCGGGCAGGAACCTGCCGTGCATATCGCGTTTGGATGCGTGCATGACGCGCGCGTGTGCCGATGGAATGGTGGAGCGCTTGGCCATGGGGAAGGAGAGAAGAGAACTACAGATGATCGGGAGCAAGAGGGGATTCGCGCCGCTCGATTTCGGGGCGCGTCCCTCCCTCATTCACGAGCGGGATGACGCTTCCTTCGTCCGGGAGAAGATAAAGAACATGACTACGGAAAGAGTAAAAGACTCAGAATGCCGATCAATCCCGCGAACCCCAGGAACATCCTCTGTGCAGAGCCGGTGCTGTGCGTGCGGATGAGCATAATGAGGGGTGGTAAGAATGTGGTGGGAGCGGCAGGGCCCCCGAGACCCTGCCGCCCGTCTGATATGATCCACCTCCTTCATGACTCAATCTCCATCGAGAGATTCGTGCTTCTGCCCGTCGCCGCTTACTTCACATGGACATCGGGCGCAGGGGTATCAGAAGGAGTTGGACCGCGTATGAAGATGGGATAAAGAGCAGGCGGGTCTCATCGATCAGCCGTCCGCCGAATCGCAGACTGTATGGGTAGTCTTGCGTGGACGGAAGATGGCCGGCGCGATGCGGCGCGAGCGATCGGGACGAACCACGTTCGCAGGCGGACGGAGAATCGCGGGTGAGGCCGGTAGGTGACACGAGTGGGATCCATGTTGCAGAACCGACGCTACCCGTCATCGGAATTTCCGCAAGGGTCTGCGCAATACTCGAAATACAGAAAAGTCCGGAACTCTGCACCGAATTGGACCACATTCCGTTATTTTTGAGCGGCAACCGTCGTGCCCTCACCCCGTCGTGCGTTTTTTTTGTCCGACCAGGTCATGAGGAAATCATCCGGCAGCAACTCCGCGAGCTTTGTCGCCAGCGCCTCCGATGTCATCTGACGATTGTTGTATTTCCATTCCAATTCCTTCAGATACAGTCCGATGTTCCGCTTCCAGATTCCGTGATGCGGCCTCAGTCGTTCGCTCATCCATGCCCAGACCTGTTCCGCTCTGTCCCTGGGGCGTTCGCGGTCTTTGAAACGATGGAGTTTTCCCCGGCAGATGAATCCCGCGTATGCCGCATACAGCGATGCCGTCGGTGTTTCGGCTCCGGGTGAGAACAGGGGATCGATGTGGATCTGATTGCCCGGAAGCATTTTCATGCCGAAGACGGGGCTGTTGCCGTACACGCTGCCATGCATGGAATGATCATAGGCATCGATGCCCGAGAGCCGCTGGATCTGCTCCGGCCGGAGACTCTGTCGTGCGAGCAACAGACGGAAATCGTCGTACAGCGCTGCAACCAGTCTGTAGCGGTAGCCGGACAGCATGGAGGCCTGCTGGGCCGTGAAGTTGATGGAGAAGCAGAGAAGGACATCCGCGCACTGCCTGAGGCGCACCGCGTCCGTCTTTTTTTCAGGATTGAACTTTGTGCCGCAGGCGCTGCATTTCTTGCGTCCGTCCTTGAGCGCATACAGCTTCGTGCGCACCCGGCATGACGGGCAGAGGAGATGACGGGAGCGATCCTGCGCATGGGAATGCGCTTTTCTGGTGAGCAGAGCCTGAATGGAATCGGACTGGATGATCACGAGTTTGAAGCAAAATTGTAGCAGAAAACTGGTCCAATCGGGTGCAGAGGAAAGAAATAGGCGAACGGACAGATCCTGTTGACGCTCCGGGGGTTGTGTTTCGGTCTTTGCGTTCAGATCCGCCTGTGGCGGGATGGCGCCGCCTTCTCCGGGTCACGCGGCACCCTCCGCTCATTGCGCGGAAGGTACTGATCGATCTTGCCAACCAGTGCGGGGATATCGATGTTGCTCTTGATGAAATAGTCGCTGACCCCGATGTTTCTGCACGCCTCCCTGTCGAGATTCCATACGACGTTTGAAAGCACGATCACGGGGAACGTATATCCCTTCTCCTGGATATGCTTCAGCACCGCGAACCCGTCGACATGCGGCATCAGCAGATCGAGAAGCACAAGGTCAGGCTGTTCCTTATCGATCTCCGTGATTCCCTGCCCGCCGTCTTTCGCCTGCCGGATGATGCGGTCGTCCCGTTGCAGGTGCCTCGCCCATGTTTTGCGGAGATACGGCTCGTCTTCGATGATCAGGATGTTCCGCATGAGAGAGGGGTACGGGGCGCATCTTACTTTTCGCGCAACATCGCATCAACGGTGTTTCGACGGCTTTGCCGGCAGCACGAGAGAAAACGTCGTGCCTTCCCCGGGCGTCGAGACAAAGGAAATGTCCGCCGTCAGGAGTTGCGCGAGAGAACGAACGAGATACAGGCCGAGGCCCGTTCCTGCGATCTCCGCATCAATGACGTTTCCCCCCCGGAAGAACATGGAAAACACCTGCCCCTGCTCGTGGTCCGGAATGCCCATGCCGACGTCTACTACGTCGATACGGACGCTGCCGCCTCTTTGCGTCGCCTTGAGGCGGATATCGGTCCCGTCGGCGGAATACTTGATGGCGTTGCTCAGGAGGTTGTGCAGAATCTCCCTGAGCAGTCGTTCGTCGCTTTCGACGGAAAGACCCCGCGGGCACGCACATGCGAGGCGCTGGTTCTTCGCCTCATACTGCTGCCGGAAATCCAGGGCGAGGTTTTTGAAAAGCGCGTCCAGGCCGATCCTGGCGACGCTGAGACCGATTTTACCCGCCTGCAGTTGCGAGAGGCGGAGAAGCGTCTCGATCGTTTCCGCCATCGCGACGGTCGCCCGTTCCGCGCTTTGAAAATCTTCTCTATCGTATCCGCTCAGTCCGCTGCCGATGCTTATCCGCAAGCTGCTCAGGGCGTTGCGGATGACGCTGAGGGGCGTGCGCAGCTGATGCGATGCGAGCGACACAAACTGGGATCGGGCCACCTCTTCACGCTTGCGCTCCGTGATGACAAAACGGACGGAGATGTACCGTTCGGGCTTTCCCCGGTGATTGAGAATGGGAGCGATTGCCGTATCGACCCAGTAAAAACTTCCGTCCTTCGCCTTGTTCTTGATCTCGCCGCGCCACACTCTCCCGCCGGAGATCGTTTTCCAGAGATCCACGAAGAGGTCATCGGGCTGGTCCCCGGACTTCAGGATACGGTGATTTTTCCCCAGAAGCTCCTTGAGCGGGTACTGGGAGACCTGCACGAATTTCTCGTTCGCGTAGGTGATCTTCCCCTTTATGTCCGTCATGGAGACGAGCGCGGTGTGATTGAGCGCGTCGAGGAGCGCGCCCAGGTCTTTGTCCGCCAGCTTTTGGCCGAGTTGAGCGATGACTTTCATGGCGTCATTGGAAGATGTGATACAGCTCCAGCAGAATCAGCGTGAACCATCCGAGTTGCAGCATCAGCTCGAAAAAATGCTTTTTGGAGATGCGGAAATTCTGCGAAATGATGTCGTAGGCATCCTCCAGCGTGTCGAGCTTCTGTTTGATGGAGTGCCGCCAGCCTTCCAGCTTGAATTTCCGCGCCGCGGTTTCGTAGAGCCGCGCCGAGTACCAATCTCCGATGAGCTTGATCTCGCGGATGATGGAGTCGAATTCGATGATCGATGTCGCCTGCATGCTGATGACTTCTTTGTAGGCGCGGGACAGTTCACGGTTCCAGAACACGACACGGGAGACTTTTTTCGTCCGTATGAGCGTGTTAATGCGCTTCAGACGTTCGGACAGATCGTTATCCAGCATCCGGTACTGCAGGAGATGGAGATTGGCGAACTGCAGCAGGTCCACGATGGAATCGATCTTCCCGTCCTGCTGGAAGACGAATGCCCCATCCCAATCGATGACGACCAGGTCATTCTCTCCGTAGGTGATCTGGTTCTGGAGGGAATGTGCAATCTCGTTTTTGTGGAGCGGAAGCGGTTCGGATTTCAGAAAGCGGACGATCTCCCGGTCGCGAGGCAGGAACTGTTCCGCCGAACCGCGATACCCGTCAACGACGGCGAGCGCGTATTCCTCGGTGATGTCGAGCTGCGCTTTGTGCTTCCCGAGCAGGGATTTGCACTCCCCGATCATCTGCAGCCGCAGATCGAATGCCTCCTCCGAAAAAGCGTCCCGTATCTCCCGCACGCTCTCGGCAATGAGAATATTGGGCTGATACGCCTTTAGCATGACGTTTCCGGCCTTTTCGAGAACGATCTGATGCGGAATGGAAGCGGGAACATACGATGGCCCGCTCTGGGGTTCCACGAAAGCCTCCTCGGCCTGACCGCGGTCTACGTGCCCTTCTGCCAATACGAATGCCACGATGCGGTGCATGAGCGCAGTATACGCGTACAGGCTGCTATACTGGAGGGTATGCAGGAGCTTTTCAGTTCGCCGGAGATGATGACGGCTTTTCTGATCGTGCTTATAGCGGAGGCATTGTCACTGCTCCTGCTGTTCGTCAATATGCAGGTTTTCCGGAGCCAATCGGAAAAATACCGCCTGCTTCTCAGCAATCTCGGGGATCAGAGTGCCTGGGGAAAGCCGGGCCGCATTCTTATCCCGCTCTACATCCTGCTTACGCTTGGCGTGACGACCGTGACGACGGTGATATTTCTCTTTCAGCCGCACCTGCTCTGACCATGACTGCCGGAACCTTCGAACACGGCGAGCACGTAGTGAGAGTAACCGACGAACACTGGGTGAAGTACGTCGCGCCTGTCCTGATTTCGATCCTTCTCTTTGCCATCGCTTTTCTGCTTTTCGTGCTCGCGGGCATCACTGCGCATCACTACGCCTTGCTGTCCGGTACGGCGTATATCGCGGCGCTCCTGTTGTTTCTCATCACGCATCATTGGTTCTTCATGGTGCTGCTCAGCGAATCGCTGGATAAGATCATCATCACGAACCGCCGCCTCATGCGTGTGCAGTACCGCCTGATCTTCCATGAAGACATCCTGGAGGTGTCCTTTGAGAAGATGAAGACGGTGGAAGCGCGGAAGCGTGGTTTTATCCAGAATCTCCTGCACTACGGCACGCTCTATTTTGAGACAAAGCTCGCCGCCGTCCCGCTTGTGCCGCACCCCAATCGCATCGCCAAAGTGATTCAGGAGGTGATGATGGCGAAGTGAGCGCGACAGTACGATGAGATACACGGGGAAGACGTCGTGCCGGCGCCCGGCGGAAAAGATTCGGACCGGAGCGGGGATGTCGACGAAGAATATTTTTGAAACGATTTGAGGAGTGCATGGTGAAATGGCTCGACGTGATTCAGGCGGTTCAAGGCATGCAGGACCGCGCCACGGACGCAGCCAGGACAAAGCTGCTCCCCTGAGACGTTGCAGCAGGTCAGTCAAGATAGTTGTAATATATATATTATTATGGTATAATATACATAACACACACACCTTTATGACGTATACCCGTATACAAGCGCTCAAGCCGTCGATGCGGACATTCGCATTGGTGCTTTCGTGTCTCGCCGTGTTCTGCGGATCGCTGTACAGCCTTCGCGCGCTGGTGTCGCAGACGTACTTTCTCGCCTATACGGATCTCATCGTCGAGTCGTTTTTCATTCCATCCACTGCGAACGGCAGCACGACGACCATCATGATTAAAAATATCGGATTGCTTCCCGCCCCGGCTTCGAAGGCCTCCGTTTCTGTGATCAGTCCGACGGTGTATCTCATGAACAGTCAGATTCCGGGCGTCACGACGACCCTCTACATCGACACGCCGGCAGTCCCAGCGGGCAGAACCGTGTTTGTATACGACAATCAAACGTTTACCGCGCGTAACGCGCGTTACGGAAGTCTCACTTATCGCGTGTGTGCGAATGATCCGGCGTCGAACCCGATTCCGGAGTCGAACATGAGGAATAACTGCAAAGAGCAGGGAATCACTGTTCCGCCGCCCGCAAGTTCATCCTCCCGCTCGTCCGCAACTTCCTCGTCATCGAGCGCGCGCACCTCCGATTCGGGAGTGCGCATGCGGTCGTCCAGCTCCCTTCGCACCGTTGGCAAGTTGCCCTCGAGCGCGAGCAGCAGCGCAATATCCGTCGCTCCCGCGAAATCACCCGTGCGCGCGATCCGCGAACGCACCATGGAGTTCGAAAAAATGATGACGGATTCGTCCGGATGGGACTGCGCGCAGTACGGCGACATCCGCGCGGCAATGGAAGAGACGGTCGCATCGTTCCGCAGCACCGTCGATGAAACGAAGGTTCAGTTGAAACAGGTGAAAACCGCTTCGCAGCGGAGCTCCATTAAAAAACAGATCGTCTTGATGGAAGACATTCTGCGCGAGCTTGAGGAGACCGTGTCAGATCTCGATGCCGGGGAATCCGAAGCCTGCGACGGAGACACCGATGAGGATCCGGACTGGAGCGAGGAAGCTGACGAAGAATATTTTTGGAACGAGTGAGGAGTGCATCGTGAAATGGCTCGACGTGGTTCAGGCGGTCCGAACCTCACAAGCACTCATAGGATGCTCATCCAAAAGAACCACGCACCAATAAGAAGAATGACTATCGACCAGAGCGTTTGCATTTTTGCAAACATCTGTGCACGCATGTTGATGCGGTCGGGAAATCCAATTTTCTCGATTCCTTTGAGCAGAGTAATCCATCCCAATACAGTGATCCCCAATCTCCAATTGGTGACCCAGATGTTATGGAGCACGACGGTGATGAGCCCTAATAAGAACGTAATATATCCTGTAGAAATGGTGATAGATTTCTCTTCTGTGTAGCTTATGACTCTGCCCAAAAAATGTGCGAAGAGAGACAATAATCCGAGAATGATGAACAAGCTCCCCCAGAATCTTGCTAGAATGATGGAGATATCAGGCATTTGGGAAGTGTAATACTGTCGGATTCAGTGGGATACATCACTCGGATGACTTTTTGGACTTGCTCGCAGAAGCATGATGGCAAGAACCGCCATCCACAACAGCCAGGCTCCAATACCCACTCGCTCAAAAAGCCCCAGTAGAGGAGTTGAATCCCCCGCAGGAATTTTGGCCGACTCCACTCCCGTTAATGCTCCAAAGAGCAACACCATCACAGCAGAGACGATTGAGTAGAACCGAAAGCGTTTTCCGAATGCCATGGCCCCGGATCCCAGCTGCGAGAGAATCAGTATGATTGTTACAGCAGTCAGAACGAGGTGCCCGGCATCATTTGCGGGCATCGTCCCTGCGATCATCTCCTGACGCGAAGTCATGGGATAGAAGAGCCACAAAGGCGCAAATATTCCGTGAGCAATCAGCACAATTCCTGTCATGCGCAGCGACTTTCTCCCGTAAGCCGATTGCCAGACGCCGATGCCGAATCCCACCATGAGCACGCTGAACACTGGCAAGCTGGCAGTAAGGAATGCTTTTACAGGAGAACCGGTTCCAGAGAGTTCACTCACCGCTTGGGACATACGGCTGTAGCCCGCGTACATCGTGGCCGCGACGACGTCGTTGACGATCGCGTAGCCGAGTGAATAGAGCAGGCCGCAGGCGAGAAGGGTTTTTTGCAGCCGGGGACTCACGAGTGCGGATCGCAAGGAATGCAAAAGGGAA
>CAZFBZ010000010.1:0-6023 GCA_964517345.1 uncultured Candidatus Peribacteria bacterium
GGAGCCTCGGCACCGAGCTCGACGGTGTACTCGCTGTGGAACGGGCTGCCGAAGACGAAGGCGTTGCGGACAAACCAGCTCATCGCCAGCACGATGCCAAGCACGCCGCTGCCAAGGAACCATGGATCGCGCACATGCGCCGGGCGCTTCCAGAACGTCCAGATCAGATACAGCGGCAGCACGGGCAGACCGTTGTAGCGCGCAAGGCAGGAGAGGCCGATGCAACCGAACGCGGCGAGGTACCATCGCGTGTCGTCCGCGGCGCGGAGGTAGGCGTAGACCGAGGCCAGGAACAGGAAGCTAAAGAGCAGGTCGGCGGACCCGAGCGTCGTCATCAGCACGAAAGCCGGGTGGAACAGCAGCGCGGCGGTTCCGAGGATCGCCACACGCAGCGAAAACTGACGACGCACGATGAGGAAGCCCATGATCAGCGTGCCCCATCCGGCGAGGAGCGTGCTGAGCTTCATTCCCAGCTGGAACCCGAATGCGGCCGTCAGCGGGTACGAGGCGATGGCCTGCAGCGGCAGGTGCTTGGCATATGGCTCACCGAAGAGCAGGTACTGCCCCTGCGTGAAGACGCTCTTGCCCAGCAGCGCGTAGATCGCCGTGTCGCTGAGGATCGGATAATGCAGCTGCGGCAGCCACAGCAGGAACAGGACGAGGCAGCACGCGCCCAAAAAGAGTGTGACGGGGAAGCGGCGGTTGAAGGGATCGTCAGCCGGAAGAGTCACGTGGGCTGTCATGCGAGTCGCTTGAATCGCAGCGTGAAGAAGACCCACATCCACTTGAACCAGTCCCTCCAGTTGATCTTTTTGCCTTCTTCGATGGACCGGGGCGAGTACGAGATGGGCAGCTCGGCGATGGCGTGTCCGCGCAGCGCGATCATCACCGTCAGCTCGGGGTCGAACCGGAAATCGTTCTCCTTGAGCGGCAGGGTTTTGAGGACGTCGGTGCGGACCATTTTGTAGCAGGTCGGCTGATCGGTAAGGCGCGTGCCATAGAGCAGATTGCAGGTCCAGGTGAGCAGCGTCCCCCCGAGGAAGAACGTGAGGTGTGAGAACTGCTTCTGCTTCTTGAGGCGGCGCGAGCCGAAGAGCGCCGGGAGATTCTTCTCCTCGGCGTATTCCAGCAGGCGCGGGATGTCCTCCGGGCTGTATTCCAGATCGGCGTCCTGCACCACCGTGTAGCGTCCGCGGACGTGCTGGTATCCCATGCGGACTGCAGAGCCTTTGCCGCCGTTTTGCTTGGTGTGGACCTGGTCCTGCGGACGGGCGATCTTTTTGAGGATCTCCAGCGACCGGTCTTTGGATCCGTCATCCACGAAGATCACTTCACTGAACGCTCCGCATGCCGCGAAGACACGCGCCACGAGAGCTTCGAGGGTGCGCTCCTCGTTGTAGACCGGCACGACGATGCTGAGCCTGGGCTGATCCATGGCTTGAGGGTACACGAGTCAGGATCGCATTTCATCGCACAATCTCCGCACCAGTTCGCCAAGGGCGTGGCCGTGGGCGACGCGCATGCGCAGGTCAGAACTGAGAGCCTGGCGCTCGGCGGGCGGCATCTCCAGCAGCTTGGCGGTGACCGCGGCGAACGTCTCCGGCGTCGAACGGCAGGCATCGGGGAGCACGTCCTGGGCGGCGACCGCGCAGGAAACCACCGGGATGCCGTAGGCCATTGCCTCCAGCAGGGCTTTATCCAGACTGGTTTCACTGGAGTGCAGGAAGATCTGCGCGCGGTCGAGCAGGCGCTGCGTCTCCTCGGGCGGCAACGGTCCGATGGTCACGCGGTTGTTGAGTCCGTTGTTGTGGATGAATTCCTGCAATTCGATCTCGAGGGCCTTGTCCTGCAAGGTCATCGCCTTGCCGACAATCGTCAGACGGCAGTACGGCGGAAGCTGCCGCAGAGCCTGGAGCAGGATATCCAGACGTTTGGCCTTGGTGACGCGCCCGACCGTGACGAGCAGGCCTTTCTCGGGCTCCTGCCCGGACGGCCTGAACACCTCGACGTCGATGCCGTGGCCCGTGATGATGCTGCGGCGCGTCTTGATCGGCATACCGAACTCGGAGGCGCTGAAGACTTTGCGCACGAGCTTGAGCGCCACCCGCAGCGGCCACCGCACGCCGCGCGCCTCGTACCACAGGTACATGCGCTTCCGCAGCAGGATCCACACGGGCGCGCCGAGGACGATCCAGATGGGCGTCATGTGCACGAGCACCGCTTCGTAGCCCCCAGCGTTGAGCAGGATAATCCGCCAGAAGTGCAGCACCTGTCCGATGGTGGGGCTGCCTTCTTCTTTGCCGAGCGATTCGACGCGGACGTTCCCCGGAAGATCTTTGTCACCGACGCGCTGGCCGATCACGATAAGCCGGTCGCACTGCGGGGCAAGCATCTGCAGCCACCGGTGGAAGAACCCGAGGATCGGGTCGCGGCGGTCAACGGCCTGCGTGACAACAAGAAGACGCATCTGTGACAGGATAACGGAGGACGACCCGTTACGGGAGGGCGGAAGCGGAACGCAGGAAATCCGCGTAATTCTTGATGAGCGTGGCACGCTCAAAGCGCTTCACAATGCCTGTGGCGGCGGCACCCAGGCGTGCGCGCAGGGCATCATCCTGCAGCAGCGTGCGGATCTTCTGGGCCAGATCACCGGAGGAGCCGGTGGTCATGAGGCCGTTCACGCCATCCTCCAAAACGTCCGGCATCACGCCGACCCGCGTGGCAATGAGCGGCATGCCGCAGGCCATGGCCTCCAGCGCGACGCGGGGCCCGCCCTCGCTGCGCGAGTTCATCACGAATATTTTGCCGGATTGAATCGCTGCGACGACATCCTCCTGCGCCGGCAGCCAACCCGCGAAACGCACGCGGTCAGCAATGCCGAGAGCCTGCGCCTGACGCCTGCAATGGCGCAATTCTGAGCCGTCCCCGATAACAAGCAGTGTCGCAGCGGGGAGGAGCGCCACGGCTTTGAGCAGCTCTTTCAGACCCTTGTTGGGCACGATGCGCCCGCAGAAGACGATGTCGACGGTTTTTTTGATGGAGGGATCCGGACGGAGCACGGAAGCATCCAGATAGAACGACGGCACCACATGAAGTTTGGCTGCATCCGCGCCGAAGCTGATGAGCGTCTCGCGCACGCCCGAGCTGACCGTGCGCGTTGCGCGCGCGGCCTTGATGGCACCGGGCAGATAGACCCTGCCAAGCGCGAGTCCCGCCGCCTCCGTGGCCGACGCGGGCTCCGGATGACCCACGACATGATGAATTTCGAGCACGACCGGGATACCGGTGAGGCGCGAGAGCCAGCGGGCGCCGATGCCGTTATAAAACGGCGGGAATTCGTGGACGGTCATAACGCCGTAGGCACGCTCCGTTGCCAGCTCCGTGCCGCGCGAGCGGATCCAGAGGGGCTGGTACCAGAGGCCTCGCGGGGACGGATGAAAATGCACGTTGCCGAAGAACGCGCCCTCCGGCACCGGGCCATGCGGACAGAGGACGTCGATGCGTTCCCAGTGGCGGGAGAGTTCCTGCAGCGTGTACCAGAAGGCGCCCTTCCTTCCTCGCAGGACTGACCGGTCTCCGGAAATCATGAGCAGGTTCATGGCGCAGGGGGCGTGGACGTGAGCAGACCGCGGAACAGCCGCAGATGCTCGTCGCACACCGCTTTCCACGGCCGGGGCTCGAACGGCTTTCCCGCCTCGGCACTGGCCTTCTCGTAGTTCTGGTCGATCTCCAGTACGGCGCGGACGATGTCCGCCGATCTTCGCAGCACCCGGACGTTCATCCCCTCCCGGAGCGCGTCGCTGAGACCGTTGTCCTCGGTGAGGAGCACCGGCAATCCCGCGGCGCGCGCCTCAACGGCGACGTGCGGGCTGAGTTCGGTGAGCGACGGCAGGATGAGCACGTCATGCTCGCGGAGCAGCTTGTCTTTCTCGGTGCCGTGGACGGAGGGCAGGAACGACACGCGGCCCTGCAGCGAAAGCTTGCGCACCAGCGCGGACGCCTTGGAGGCGACGGGCCCGTCACCGACGAGCGTCAGGCGGACGTGCGGCAGCAGGGCGACGGCGTGGAGGAGCGACGGGAGGTTCTTGAAACGCACGAAGCGTCCGAGAAACAGGAGGCGCAGAGGCTCGTGGCGCGCATGCTGGACCGTCTCACGCGCAGGAAGCGCATTCTCGATGACAGAGTGCACGGGGAGCGCGCGGTACACGCGCTTGTAGATCTCCTCCTGATACGCCGTCGAGAAGACGATGTGATCGAACGACTTGAGGATCGGCTGCATGGATTTCTTCAGGCTCGGATAGGCGCGGTAGAATTCCTTGAGCGACTTGCGGCCCCCAGTGTCGGTGTACCGCTCCCAGAGGAAATCGCCGCCGAGGCGCAGGACGGTCTTGGGCTTCTTGAGACGCGCCATCATCAGCGGAACGCCGCAACTGACGGACGAGAATGCGTAGATGAGATCGGCGTCTTTGCCGTATTTGCGCAGCGCGGCGGCATAGCGCTTCCACCGCAGGAGCGGCCCGCCCGATTTGACGACGGGGATCACCTCCCAGCCGCGACCCTCGGCGATGGGATTGCCCGCCTTGGCATAGGTAAGCACGGTGACTTTCTCGCCCGCGGCGGTGAGTTCCTCGGCGAGCTTCTCCACATACGTCGCCGGTCCCCCGATGTCGGGAGGGTAGATGCCGGTGGCAAGGAGGATCTGCATGAGTGTCTATGCTACTCCGAAGACGAGGGTTTGTTGAGGGCCGGATGCGACTTTCTCAGCGCGCTGGAGAGGGCTTCTGGAGACGCGCCCTGTACCAGTCCACGGCTTTCCTGAGGCCGGTCTGAAAATCCACCTGCGGCTTCCAGCCCAGTGAGCGGACCGAAGAAGAATCCAGCGCGTAGCGCCAGTCGTGGCCGGGACGGTCATCGACGAAGTGCAGCAGGCTCTCGGGCTTGCCGAGTATCGAGAGGATCGACCTGGCGACCTCGATGTTCTCGTGTTCGTCATCCGCGGAAATATGAAAAATCTTCCCGTCGCCGTCTTTGAGCGCGAGCACCGCCTCGATGCCGTCGCAGTGATCCGTGACGTAGAGCCAGTCGCGCTTGTTCTTCCCCTGCGCGTAGATGGGCACCGGCTTGTCGGCCACGGCGTTCTTGATGATGACCGGGATGAGTTTTTCGGTAGCCTGATGCGGTCCGTAGTTGTTGGTACAGCGGGTGATGCGCGCACGGATGCCGTAGGTGCGCACGGCCGCCATCAGAAGGAGATCTCCCGCAGCCTTGGTGGCGGAATAGGGTGAGCTCGGGCGCACGGCGTCCGTCGGCTGGTGTCCGGCTTCGCCGTCTTTCAGATCGCCATAGACCTCGTCGGTGGAGACATGCAGCAGCAGGACGTCTTTTGCCACTTTGCACACCTCGATGAGCCCCTGCACGCCGACGATATTGGTATGCAGGAACGGGACGGCGTCTTTGATGCTGCGGTCCACGTGCGTCTCGGCGGCGAAGTTCACAATGCAGCCGATCTCGTACCGCAGAATGAGCTGCGAAACGAGTTCGATATCCGCGATATCCCCCTGCACGAACCGGATGCGGCTGATAACGGGATCGAGGAAGCTCTTGTCCCCGGCGTAAGTCAGTTTATCCAGCACCACGATGGTGTCGTCGGGGAACCGCTCCTTGTGCCGCAGAACGAAGTGCGACCCGATGAAGCCGGCGCCTCCGGTAACAAGCAAATTCATGCAAAGAGAATACTAGGGATTGGCGTACGGGAGTACCAGAGGCTGGAAAGAAGAAAAATGGAGAGGATTGTGCCTTATCTTAGCCAAAAAATCGCATATCCAGTCCTCCAGTACTCCAGTATTCTTGTCCCCTGTGAAAGGCGTTCTTATCTGCGGCGGCACCGGGTCCCGGCTGCGTCCCCTGACGGAGATCACGAACAAGAGTCTTCTCCCCGTCTACGACCAACCCCTGATCCTCTACCCCCTGCACACCATGCGGCAGGCGGGCATCACCGAGATCATCGTGATCTCGGGCAACGA
>CAZFBZ010000010.1:6123-29162 GCA_964517345.1 uncultured Candidatus Peribacteria bacterium
GCCGAGGTGTCGGGCAACGGCACCGTGCTCTCGGTGGAAGAAAAACCCGCCACGCCCAAGAGCGACTTCGCGGTGACGGGCTGCTATCTGTATGACGCGCGCTGCTTCGACATTATCCGCAACCTCAAGCCCTCCGCCCGCGACGAGCTGGAGATCACCGACGTGACGCGCTGGTATCTGGATCACAAAGAACTCCGCGCCACGGTCCTCAAGGACGAATGGGTGGATGCGGGAACATTCGAGAGTCTGCACCGCGCCGCCGTACTTGTGCGCGACCACAAATTGCAGACGATGGAGAACGCCAAGATGCGCGCACTCGGCGAGAGTATGGCCATGGAAAAGAAAGCGAGAGCGGCGGTCCGGGCCTGACAGATGCGGGTCAAAGCACGGAAGCGTAGAGCGCGTCGTATTCCTCCGCGATCTCGCTCCAGTCATAGGGGCGCGTGCGGACGATGCCTTCGATAGCCAGACTCTGCATCCACTCGTGGTCGTTGTGCATTTTGCGCATCGCTTCTGCCGCGGCCTGCGGGTTGTCGGGAGGGACGAGCAGGCCCGTGACGCCGTCAACGACGCTGTCCGGGATACCTCCGACATTCGTGGCGACCACGGCGCATCCGGCCGCCTGCGCCTCCAGGAAGACGTTGCCGAGCGCCTCGCTGCGGGACAGCCCGCAGAAGATCTCGGCTTCGGCGTATTCGCGGTAGAGCGCCGGCGCCTCCAGATAGCCCAGAAACCGCACCCGGTCGTCGATCTTGAGCGTTCTGGCAAGCTGCTCGAGCGCATGGCGCTGCGAGCCCCGGCCCACGATATGCACATCGAAACGCAGCTGATCACGCACCAGCGCAAGCGCGTGCAGCAGGATGTCGACGCCCTTCACCCTCTCCAGGCGTCCGGCAAAGAGCAGGCGTCCCCGCACGCGCGCATGCGCATCGCAGGCTGCGCGGATCGCGGAGTAGTCGATGCCATTCGGGAGGAGCAGTGCATCCTCGCGGTGCATGCGCCGGGCACGCGCCATCAGCGCCCAGCTGATCACCGTCACGCGGTGCGCGGCGCGGTGGATCCATTGCATCAGGAACGTCGTGTTGGTGCTCTGACACGTAAGGATACGCTTGGCCTGCGGCGACCACCGGTGGCAGAGCCCCAGCGCGACGCCGGCGTAGGATTCGAGGACCGCATGGATGATGTCCGGGCGCAGATGCGCGACGACACCGGGCGCGAGCAACGGGAAGAGCCATTTATCGAACGGCTGTCCGAGGCCGACGCGGATCACGCGGATGCCGTTCAGTGTGTCTTCCTTCGGCAGGCTCGCACGCAGGCGGCAGGTGACGATCGTGATGTCGTAGCGATCCTTCAGACGCCGCGAGACTTCCTCCACGCACGCCTCGGCGCCGCTGCGGAACGGCGTGAGAAAGGCCGACAGGATGACGACTTTGGGGCGCATGAAACGAGAGTATCAGACGGAAGGAGTGTGCGCTCAGTCGCGCGGTTTCGGCAGAATGGCGAAGAGCTCTTTGTATTGGGCACCGACTGTCTCCCAGCTGAAGTGCTCCAGGATCCGCTTGCGGGCGCTGTCCGCGAGAGCGCGGCGCTTGGCAGGATCATCGAGCAGGCGACGCAGGTGTGCGGCCAGTGCTTCCCGATCCCCCGCCGGAAACAGCAGACCCGAGACGCCGTTCTGGATCAGGTACCGGTTACCGCCCACATCGGATGCGACGCACGCGCACGCGGAGGACATCGCTTCCATCAGTGCATTGCTCAACCCCTCGCTGTAGCTGGGGAGCACGAAGATGTCGGTACGCGAGAGCTCGCCCGCGATGTCGTCGCTTAAGCCCGTGAACGCGACCTCGCGACGGTATTTCTCGACAAGCGGATGGCCGTCCTTGTACCAGCCGACCACGCGCACGCGGACCTCGGGGCGTTTGCGGGCGACCTCCGTCGCGGCGGCGAGGAAATCGTCGACGCCCTTCACGGATTCGAGGCGACCGATGTAGGTGATCCACACGGCGCCGTCCGAACGCGCGGGCCGGGGCAACGGAGACGCGGCAAGATATTTCGCGGGATCAATGCCCGTCGGGATGACGCTCGTTTTGTGCGCGACACCGAGGCGCTTGAGCAGTGCTTCGGGCTGCGGATGGAACGTGATGAACTTGTACGCGCTGCGCAGCACCGCCCAGCCGACCGTCCACGCGCCGCACGCCATGATCAGGCCCGGAATGCGACCGCGGGGTTTCCAGGTCATACCTACAAGCGCATCTGTGAGCAGCAGCACCTTATAGCCCGCCAACCGCAGCGGGATGAGCGAAAACGACGTCCAGAACAGCACTTTGTTCACGATGAGCAGGTCCGGCTTGAGCTCACGGGCAAGGCGCCGGACGTATCCGGCGAAACCGAACGCGATGCCGAAATTCAGCGGATCGGGCAGGAAGATATCTTTGCGGCGATGAATCGTCAGCGTCGGCGAGACGACGTCGACCCGCGTCTCGGACCCCATGCACGCGACGACGACTTTGTACCCCAGACGCTGCCACAGTTCGGCCAGCTTGAACGAGCTCACCATCCAGCGGTGCGGCTCCTTCCAGTAGGGGCTGATGAGGAGGATGGTCTTGGGAGTCTCCATGGAGGCGGTGCGGGATGCGCTCATGCGCGCTTCTTCTCCTCAGGCGCCGGTTCGGGCATGCCCGCCTCGCGCAGCGACAGCGCACGCACGATCCGGGTGTGCCGCTGCTCCAGTTCCTCCAGGCGGATCACGAGGTAGAAGACGACGAAGAAGAGGATGCCGATGAAGGTCACGGTGACGGCGCTCGTCTGGTTGGCGATGCCCGTGATGGCAGAGAGATACGAGATGAATGCCGGGAACATCGCCAGCGCCGCAATGGCGCCCCAGAACGCGCTCCACAGAAGTGCCTCCCAGATGGTCTTCTTGCCGCGCACAGCCAGGTTCCACGCGTACAGCACCGCAATGAGCGAGACGAGGGGGGCGACGATCTGGTAGACGGTAAGGCGCATGGGGAGAGGCAGTATAGCGGAGAAAACGGGTCAGCGCAGGAAGGACCGGAGCAGGATCTTCATGGCGGTTTTCATGCCTCCGGCGAAGGATTGGCCCTTGGCCAGCGTGTACTCGGAATACATGACTTTGGCCGGGATTTCGGCCACCCGCCAGCGGTGCTGCACGCATTCGCGGACGATCTCGGTGCAGAACTCGAAGCCCCGCATCCGCAGATCCACCTGGGCCACCGCCTTGGGCCCGAACGCCTTGAAGCCGCACTGGCTGTCCTGCACCCACTTGCCCGTGGCAGCGAGCGTCACGAGATTCCCGAGTCCGTTGAAGACGCGGCGGATGAGCGGGATGCGGTTGCGCTGGCCGAACCTGTTGGCGAATGCGATGTCTGCCTGGTCTTTGAGGATCGGCTCCAGCAGGAGCGGGATGTCGCGCGGGTCGTGCTGCTCGTCGGCGTCGAGCGTGACGATGACCTGCGCGCCCAGCCGCCGGGCCGCCTCGATGCCGGTCATGGTGGCGGCACCCGCGCCACTATTCTCTATGTGTGTCACGACCGTGGCACCCGCCGCGCGTGCAGCGTCGCCCGTGCCGTCGGTGGAACCGTCATCCACGACAACCACCGTGGGCGTATGCTTGGATGCCTCACTGACCACCCGTGCGATCCGGGTCGCCTCGTTGTAGGCCGGAATGACGGCAATGATGACGGGGGTCGTACTCATGGGATCAGGATGAACGCCACACCGGCATTCGTGTCATTCACCAGCACCTGCAGACCCAGGGACTGCGTGTTCACGAACTGCTGGAACGCGTTGACCTTCTTATGCAGCGAGCCGTTCTGGTCCTGCTCGATCGTGGCGGTGTTCGTATCGAAGATGATCGAGTTGAATCCCAGGGCCTTCAGGCGGCGCAGCGTGATGGCCGGATCGCGCTCCTGGTAGAGACAGTTGAACATGTCGAGCTGGTGGTCGTTGATGCCGATGATCTCCAGGTTCTTCGGGATGAAGTACGGGATGAACGTGCCGACGCGGTACAGGTACGGGCGGTCCGGCAGACCCTCGTGGCGCGTGACGACTTCATCCCGGATATCGTTATAGAGCGGGATCGTCAGCTGCTCGAGCGATCCTGCGGAGACTTTGCCGAACGAGTACTCCAGGATATTGCGCTGCTGCTCGAACTGCCACAGGCGCATCGCGAAGCAGGAGGACAGTGCCACCGCGATGAGGAAGCCGCCCAGCCAGCGGCTGAGCGCATCCGGCGCGCGGACGATCATCGCCTCGAGTGCAACCACGAGACCCAGGAACATCGCCATGCCGTACCACGGCACGCCGTTGGCGAGGAACATCCACTCGACGATGACGAACGCCGTCGCGCCGCACAGCCAGCGCAGCCAGCGGCCCTTGCGGCTCCAGAAGTACGGCAGCAGAAGGATGAGCGGGAACAGGAGCAGCGCCGACGAGGTCGTGACGTAGTAGCCGACGGAATCGGCGTTCATGACGGTGCGCCACGGGAGCGTCAGGTAGTGGCCCCAGCCCTTGGAAAAGCCCCAGTAGCGGTCCAGCTCCTCGACGCCGCCCGTAGGGCTGCAAGTGGGATGATCGCGTTGGAGCGCGAGCTCGGGCGGCAGCGTGCGGATCTGCTGGCCGAGGTCCGGCACGGTGTCCTTTCCGAAGGGCGCCATGGTCGGCGTGAGGCGGTTCGGGGAACTGAGTTCGAGACGCTTGGGAATCGGACCGGCGGCCTCGAGGTTATTGTGGTAAAGCCACGGCACGGTTGCGACCGCGAAGCCGACCGCGAAGAGCGCGACGGTGCGGAGGAACGGCTTGATGGCATCGCGGCGCAGGTACGTCGCGTAGCCGAAGCCGGCGACGCCAAACAGCAGCGCGATAGCAGCAAACGGAGTGAATGCCTGGTCGGGCGTGATGGTCATCCCCGAGACGCGCGCGATCATGCCGCTGAGGTTGAAGCCGCCGAACTTGAGGAGCACCAGGAAAGACAGCGGTATGACGCCGAGGAATGCGGACACGCCGAGCCCGATGCCCGCGATCGTCGCGGCGAGTGCGAGGATGCCCATGATCGCCGTCGACTTGATGGCGAAAGCGAAGCCCGCGAAGGCGCCGCACAGGAGGAGCAGACGGGAGCTGTCGGTGAACGACGCGGGATGCCACCACGGCTTGCCGGATCCGGATTCGACGACGCCGGAGACCTCGATCTCTGCGGTCTCATCGTCCGCGGGAGGCGGCATCAGCGCCAGGAACATTGCGAAGAACGCGAGTGCGCCCATGAAGAACACCGCGTTGTCGATCTTCATGTCCGCGAACGAGAAGTGTCCCACCAGCGGCAGCGCGTAATAGAGGAGCGCGGCGAGGATGCCCGCCCGCTTGCCGAGGTACGCGCGCGCGAAGACGTAAATGGCGATGACCGCGAGCAGACCCGCAGACCAATTGATCATCATGGAGAAGGTCGCGCCGACGATGCTGTCGTAACCGAAGAGCAGGAAGCCGAGCGACGTGAGATACGTCCAGTCGAACGGCGACATGGAGAAGATGAAGTGCCCGTAGCTGACCAGCAGGCGCGGACGGTTGAGGTAGCTGCCCAAATCATCCCAGCCGATGGGGAACGGACGGACGACCGTCAGGAAGTTGACGGCGATGTAGCTCATCAGCAGGAAGCCGAGGACGATCTGCAGATCGAACCAGCCGTACTGGCGGTCCCAGCGGTGATACAGGAACTTCCGGAACCAGTAGATGGTATGCCGGTAGCCGAGCATGGGGACGGCCGCGATCAGCAGCCAGCCGACGGTGTTCGTGTAGATACCCGCGACCGCCGCGGACCACAGGAGCACGATCCAAGCGCAGGCACCCGCACCCACGGCAAGCAGTGCTTCGATCATCGCGCGGTCGGTGCGGTACCCGAGCACCGCGAGGATCGCGCGCCCTGCGATCAGCAGCTCGAAGAGCAGCAGCAGGATGAAGAGAATCTGCGGCACCACGCGCGTGATGAACGACATCTGGACGCAGCCCGTGCTCAAGTTGTAGAGCGTCGCGCCCGCCTGCGTTTCACCGATCTCGGTCAGGCATCCGCGCGAGAGCAGATTCTGGTAATCCTTGGTCAGTTCCTCCAGGCCCTGCGGGCTGACGTTATAGACATCCGAGCGGGGCTCCACGTACATGCGGACCGAACGGCCGTTGTCGGCGCCGAAGCTCAGCACCGTGAACATCAGCCATACGGAACCCACGAAGAGCAGGAGCAGCTTCCACGGCGTCCAGGAGATATGCAGAGCATCACTGTTGTCCTTGAACCACTTCCATCCGAGGTAGAGCGCGTACGCGAGCAGCGCGAAGAGGCCGTAGGACAGGAACGGCAGCGCGCGGGCGCCGAGATGCGCCAGGAACGGGAAGAATCCGTAGATACCGCGGCAGATCAGGTTCTCGGTACCGCAGGCGGCGGTGACCATCTGGTTGGCGGGGTCGGCGAGCAGCACGGCGCCGTGGATCGGCATGCCGATGTACACCAGCAAGGTGTAGAGACCCCACGTGAGCAGACCCACGAAGAAAGCGATGCTGAGAGTGCGGACGGTACTGGCTTGCATACGCCGAAGTGTACCCCAGTGAGCCGATTCATGTAGCCGGAAAATCCCTGTGATCTCCTGAAAGGCGAATCCCCGGATTCCGCCCGCGCTGGCGCTTTTGCCGTATACTCTCCGTCCGATGGCCCTCGATCCCCTGTCCATCCGTCGGCAGTTCCCCATCCTCGCGCAATCCGTGGGTGGGCAGCCGCTGACATACCTCGATACCGCCGCGACGGCCCAGAAGCCCAAGGCAGTGATCGATGCCCTGACGGAGTTTTACGAAAAGGACAACGCCAACGCGCACCGGGGCATGCATGTGCTCGCCGAGCGCGCCACCGTCGCGCAGGAGAATGCACGCGGCGACGTGCGGGATTTTCTCGGGGCGGCGCGCGCGGAGGAAATCGTCTTCACGCGGGGCACGACCGAGAGCATCAATCTGGTGGCGAAGACATGGGGACGGTCGCTGACAGAAGACGATTGCATCGCACTCACGCGCCTGGAGCATCACAGCAACATCGTGCCGTGGCTGCAATTGCACGAAGAGACCGGCACAGAGATCCGGTGGATCGATTGCGATGACGAAGGCCAGATTGCGCCCGAGGCGGTCGCCGAGGCACTGCGCGACGGACGGGTGAAGCTGCTCGCAATCACGGCACAGAGCAACGTGCTCGGCACGCGTCCGCGCCTGCGGGAAATCGTCCGCCTCGCGCACGGCAAAGGAGCGCTGGTGCTGGTGGATGCCGCACAGGCCGCGGCGCACGGACCGCTCGATGTCTCAAAAGACGGCCTGAACTGCGATTTTCTCGCCCTCTCCGCACACAAGGTCTACGGGCCCACGGGCGCCGGCGCGCTCTACGCCAGACTCGATCTGCTCAGGGAGATGCCGCCGTTCCTCGGCGGCGGGATGATGATCGAGAACGTCCGCGAGGAGGGGTTTACCACCGCCGATCCGCCCTACAAATTCGAGGCGGGCACGCAGTCTGTCGCCGATATCGTCGGCTTTGCCGCCGGCCTGCGCTGGCTGCAGTCGATTCCCCCTGCGGATCTGGCGGCACACGAACGCATGCTCATCGCCGCGATCCTGGAATCACTGCGCACCGTGCGCGGACTCCGGGTGCTGGGCCCCGCCGATGCGGAAGAGGTGCACGGATGCGTGAGCTTCGTGATCGACGGCGTTCATCCGCATGATCTGACCGAACTGCTCGGACGGCGCGGCATCTGTCTGCGTGCGGGACACCACTGCGCACAGCCGCTCCACCGGCGCCTCGGCATCACCGCGTCGACCCGCGTATCCGTCGGGGCGTACAACACGGTGGAGGAGATCGCGCTTCTTCCCGACGCCATCGAAAAAGCCGTTTCCGTTCTTCAGCGCTGACATGGATATCTACGCCGAGAACATTCTCGACCACTACCGTCACCCGCGGGGCACCGCGCCGCTGGACGACGTGACTGTGGAGCACCGCGAGATGAACCTGACCTGCGGCGACGAACTGACGCTGCGTCTCAAGCTGCACGGCGGAAGCATCGAGGGCTTAAGCTGGAATGGCACCGGCTGCGCCATCAGCCAGGCGGGCATGTCGCTGCTCAGCGAGGAGATGACCGGCAAATCGATGGGGGAAGCACAGGCGATCGGAAAGAAGGAGATTCACGCACTGCTGGGCGTCCCCGTGGGACCCCGCCGGATGAAGTGCGCGCTGCTGTGCCTGCACACGCTCAAAAATGCGCTGCGCAAAGCCGAAGGCCTGCCGCCGCAGGGCTGGCTGGATACGGTCGAACTGGCCGACGACTAGCCTTGTAGAAGAAGGCGTAAAGCTGCTAGTTTAGTGCCCGTTCGTTTCACGGGGAGGCACCCAATCGGTCCTCTTACGGTTTCCGCCGCCAGACACTAAGCCGCCCTAGCTCAGAGGTAGAGCACATCCATGGTAAGGATGGGGTCACGGGTTCAATTCCCGTGGGCGGCTCCATTCGACTCGGCCCTATGGGGCCTTGCTCACGGTCCTCATGCTCCGGCGCTCGGGCCACGTCTTTGCCGAGTCGAATGACCCTGAGTGAGCGCAGCGAATCGAAGGGCCCGTCATCTGTTAAAATCAATCCATGGAGACTGCAATCATCGTCTTCCTGACATCATTTTTCGCGGTGCTGTTGAGCGCAATGTCGGGTGGCGGGTCATCCATCATCACGCTGCCTGTCTTCCTCGCCCTCGGGATGTCGTTCCCGCTCGCGACCGCGGTGCAGAAAGTCGCGGCGGTGTTCTGGGTGCTGCCCGCGGCATGGAACTACCTGCGGGACCGGAAAGTCGACTGGATGTTCCTCACGATCTTCTCGGGCATCGGCCTCATCGGCGTGTATCTGGGCGTGCAGTTAATCGTATCCATCCCGCAGCGCGCGCTGGAACTGAGCATCGGCGTCATCATCCTGCTGCTTGTCGCGTATCTCGCCACGCAGCGGAAGCTTGGTATGAAAGAAGAGACGATCCGCTCGCCGCTCCGGCGCGCCTCGGCGTATCCGTTCGGCCTGCTGCTGGGCTTTTACGAAGGCATCTTCGGATCGGGAAACGGCATTCTTCTGTCGATCGTCACCATGAAGACGCGGGGGTTCGATTTTGTCGATGCTGTCGGCCACTACTTTGCGATGTCATTTCTGTGGGTACTCTTCGGCGCGATCCTGCTGATCGCGAAAGGCCACATCGATATCGGACTGATGATTCCGGCGATTCTCGGATCGGTGGCCGGCTCGTTCATCGGATCGGCGTATGCCAAATATAAAGGCAACGCGTTCATCCGGATGGTGTTCTGCGTGCTCGGCACGATCCTCGGATTGAAACTGGTTTTGGGATTCTGAGATGGCAAAATCTGGCAAAAACCCGAACCGTCTCCAATGTGTCATTATCTCTCAGTGCTGCGATTTTTTCGGTTGCTGTGATCTGCCCTCAGCGCGCGACAATGCATGACACCGCACTTCGCAGCACGCCGCTACGCGCACCGCTTGTGTCGGGCGGTGGCGCGTCCTTAGAGTGGCCCCACGCTTTCATCTTCTCTTCCTCACTCCTCCCATGCGCGTGAAGACGATTTTCCTGGCTGCGGCCCTGCTTGTGCTGTCAGCCTGTTCTTCCACAGCCGATGTGACGTCCGGCGAAGCCAGCGAGGCGCTGGTCATCCAGGGATCCGATACCGAAGTCCAGCTCGTCTCTGCTCTGGCGGAGGCCTACACCACCGAAAACCCCGATGCGAACATCTCGGTTGCCGGAGGCGGCAGCGCGGTAGGCATCGCGGCGCTGCTCAACGGCGAGACGGACATTACGAATTCCTCGCGCGCGCTGAATGAGAAAGAGCGCGCGGCAGCTGCGGAAAAAGGTCTCGATGTGCAGGAATTCATCCTGGCCCGCGACGGCCTCTCGATCGTCGTCCATGCGGAGAACGCAGTGGAAAAACTCACCATGGCACAGCTCGCCAGTATTTTTTCCGGCACGGTGACGAACTGGAAGGATGTCGGAGGCGCTGACATGCCGATCGTCCTCTACGGACGTCAGAGCACCTCGGGCACGTTCGGCTTCTTTCGCGACACGGTGGTGAAGGGCGACTACGCCACGGACCTCCGTCAGATGGAAGGCAACGAAGCGATTGTCGCGGCAGTGCGCAACGACACGGGCGGCATCGGCTACGTGGGAGTGGGATACGTGAAGGACGAAAACGGCGAACTGCGCGCGGACATGCGCGTGGTGCCCGTGGCCGCCGACGATGCCTCTGAGGCCGTTTCGCCGCTGGACCGCGAGGCTGTGCTCTCGGGCCGGTATCCCATCTTCCGCCGCATCTACCAGTATCTCGGAGCCGTCCCGGCCAAGGACTCTGCGATCGAACTGTTCCTCCGCTTTGAAGTTTCCGAGGCAGGTCAGGCGCTTATTGAGAAATCAGGCTTCTACGGCCTGACCGCCGACGACCGGACGCAGAACGACGCGCTCTTCGGGAAGATCCAGTGATATGGTCGCCCGCCGAGTCACAACCCACGAACGGCTCAGCCGGATCGCCGACACGGTCATGGCGAAGGTGTTCTGGCTGGTCGCCTCGCTGACGGTCGTGCTGCTCATCGGCATCTTCGCCTTCCTGCTCCGCGACGGCGTCCGGACATTCGCGGAGGTGAACCCATTGGCCTTCCTCTTTGGGACCGACTGGAATCCCTCGGCGTTCGGCACGCCGTCGTGGGGCATCCTGCCGCTCATGGCTGGCACGGTGTTCGTGAGCATCGGCTCGCTGGCGATCGCGGTGCCGTTCGGCCTGGCGCTCGCCATCTACCTGTCGCAGCTGGCCTCGCCCCGGATGCGGGAGATCCTGAAGCCCGCGGTGGAGATGATCGCGGGTATCCCCTCGGTGGTGCTCGGTCTCATCGGCCTGCTGTATCTGGCCCCCACGGTGGCGCAGGTATTCAGTCTCAGCAACGGCCTTAATGCGCTCACGGCGTGCATCCTCGTCGGTGTCGCCGCGGTCCCGACAATCGCGAGCTTGTGCGAGGACGCGCTTTCGGGCGTGTCCGGCACCCTGCGCGAGGCCAGCCTCGCGCTCGGCGCCACGCGCTGGACCACGATCCGCCGCGTGTTGATACCAGCCGCGGCATCGGGCATCGCCGCAGGCGTGATGCTCGGTCTCGGACGTGCGATCGGCGAGACGATGGTGGTGCTGATGGTCGCAGGCAACAGCCTCTCCATGCCACACTCATTTTTGGATCCCATCCGTCCCGTAACGGCGACGATCGCGATCGAAATCCGCGAGGTGGTGGTGGGCGACGTCCACTGGAACGCGCTCTTCGCACTTGGATTGCTGCTGTTTTTCATCACTTTCGCGCTCAACAGCCTCACGGACTACTTCCTCCACAGGCATCGCGCATGAAACCCCGCACCGATCCCGCAGAGGCCGTCTTTTTTTGGCTCTTCCGCCTGAGCGCGGTGCTGGCCGTCGCCATCCTCGTCGGAACGCTGGTGCTGCTCTTTATCTCGGGACGGTCGGTGCTGAGCTGGCAGTTCCTGACGTCCGCCTGGCAGCATCAGGACATCACGAAAGGAGGCATTTTCCCCGCGATCGTCGGCTCAGTGTGGCTCGGCATCGGCGTGACGGCGGTGAGCTTCCCGCTGGGCGTCGGCACGGCGGTCTTCCTGACGGAATACGGCGAGGAGACACGATGGAAAGGCTTCATCCGCCTCGCAATCCGCAACCTCGCGGGCGTGCCGTCGGTCGTGTACGGACTCTTCGGCCTCTCGGTGTTCGTGCACTTGTGCGGGCTCGGCATGACACTTATCTCGGCGATCCTCACGCTTTCGGTCATGACATTGCCCTGGATCATCACGGCATCGGTGGAAGCATTGAACACCGTGCCGGAGAAACTGCGCGACAGCAGCTTTGCCCTCGGCGCCACACGCTGGCAGACCGTGCGGCGCGTAGTGCTCCCCGCCGCTCTGCCAGGCTGCATCACGGGCGGCATCATCGGCATCGCCCGCGCGCTGGGGGAGACGGCGCCGATCATCCTGGTGGGCGCGACGTTCTACCTGACGCAGCTTCCGAATTCGCCCTTCGATAAATACATGGCGCTCCCCTACCACGCCTTCATCCTCGCCACGCAGCACTCCAGTCCCCACGCGCCCACGTATGCCGCCGGCACCGCGCTCGTGCTCATGGCACTGACATTCGTGCTCAGCGCCGGAGCGATTCTCATCCGTACATCACTGCGCTCGAAGCGCGTCTGGTAATCTCCCTTCAACCTCATGACTGCACATTCCACCATCATCCGCACGGATAACCTGCGCGTCTGGTACGGCGATATCTCCGCCATCAAAGGCATTTCGCTGGATATTCCCCAGAACCAGATCACGGCACTGATCGGCGGATCGGGTAGCGGCAAATCGACCTTTTTGCGCTGTATCAACCGGATGCTCGACGAAGTTCCCGGCGCGCGGGTGGAAGGCCAGATCTCGGTGAACGGCACCGGCGTGCTCGGGTCCGGCACGGACGTGGTGCATCTGCGCCGCAAGGTCGGCATGGTCTTCCAGAATCCGACGCCATTCCCCAAATCAGTCTTCGACAACGTCGCCTACGGTCTGGAGATTCAGGGCGTGAAGAAGAAGCGCCGCCGCCGTCCGTGGCACATCTTTCACAAGCCGGCGATGAATCACGCACTGCTGGAGAAGAGCGACCATCCGGTGGACGGGGCGGTTGTGCGCAGCCTGAAGGAAGCGTCGCTGTGGGAGGAGGTGAAGGACCGCCTGCATCAGTCTGCGTACCGTCTCTCGGGCGGACAGCAGCAGCGCCTCTGCATCGCGCGCGCCATCGCCGTGCGCCCGGACATCCTGCTGTTTGACGAACCGTGCTCGGCGCTGGATCCGATCTCCACCCGCCACATCGAGGATCTGCTGCTCCGGCTGAAGTCGCAGTACACGATCGTCATCGTCACGCACAATATGCACCAGGCGAGGCGCATCGCGGACCGCGTCGCGTTCATGCACGCCGGCGAGCTCGTGGAATACGCGGACAAGGACACGATCTTCGGGCCCGCGGCCAAGCAGCTCACGCGGGACTACGTAGGCGGGGCGTTTGGATGAACTTTGCTCTCTATGAAGCCAATTATATGACATTGATTTATTTGTTAAATATGTCTTAAATATACATATGTCCGACATTGAACACCTCCTGCACCTCAAGCAGAGTGCACCTCCGGATGAGCCGCCTGCGACGGGCGGCGGAGCCGACGTGACACGCAATGCCAGCCGGCAGCGGATCGGACTCGCGCTCGGCGGAGGAGGACTGTGGGGCGCCGCGCATGCCGGTGTCGCGGACGTGCTGGAGAAAGAAGGTGTGCCCATCCATATGATCGCGGGCGCGAGCATGGGCGCGATCGTCGGCGGCGCGCTGACGGCATCCACCGCGGCTGACGGAACGCTCTCGCGGCAGGGCGTCGATCATCTGATCGACACGCTCGTCCGCATCCGCACGCTGGAACAACTGCGCGAGACGGCTCCAGACGGACGCGTTGTCATGCCGCTCAAAAAACTCCTCACAAACGATGGCGCCAGCGACTATGGCAACACGCTGCTCGCCGCCCGGCCGCAGATCCCCTTCTGGGCGCAGGTCGCCGAAGCCGAGGGCGATAAGCGAAACGAGTTATTCCTGGCGTGGACCAGATTCGAGACGCTTGAGGAGGCGCTGTCGATGATGGCCGCATCCGCTGCTCTCAAGCCGAAGTTCGGTTACGATCCCGTGAACGTACATGAAACGCTTTACCGCGACGACACGTCCATCGCCTGGAAATCCAACAGTGCCGCGACGAGACACTTGCGCCACAACGGCGCCACGCAGGTTATCGGCGCGCCCGTGAGCTTCGTCGACACGGACGGACCCGGCCGTTGGATCCAGCGGTTCATGGACTTCTTCTCCTCCACGCTGGCCGACCGGGGCGATCACGTCATCCGCTCCAAGGAAGGACGCGGACCGTTCAGCGGCTCGGAATCGCTCACGAACTTCGGCAAGGGCAATGTCCTCTGGCCGCAGAAATTCGCCCGTAACGAGGGCGGTCTCGCGTCGGGACGCATCCAGGTGCCCATGGAAGAATTCATTGAAGCCGGACGCGCCGCCGCTCGCAAAGTCCTGCCCCAGATCCTGAACAGCCTGGAATGACTGCGTGCCTCGTAACGTCTTCCATAGAGAAACACGTCTGCTCTGCATGCGGGGTTTGTACGCGGTATGACACGCGAAGTGGCGTCACAGGCCGCTCTGTCCCGTCCACTGGTACATCCACTCCATCATGCGCATGTAGAGCGCATGCTTGACCGCATACTCCGGGCCGCCGTAGCGCCACCATAAAAGCCCGCCCACCATCAGCCCGGTCACGACGATCAGTAGGATCGCAAGACGCACGGGCCGGATATTCTTGTCTCCTCGGGGGAACTGCACGATGCGGAGTCTATCGCAGCCTTGACGAAGCCGGAAGCGGCGGCGACCATGACCGCATTACCGACATACGCCACAATTCCCGGCAGACCGCCGGATTGCTCCGCTCCCCGGTCGTCTGGCTCGTCCTTGGCTCACTCGCCGCGGCAGTCTGGTTCTGTGCGGCCTCCAGCCTGCCCCCGCTCCTGCGGGGCAAGACCTGCTGTGACGCCGTGTCGTACCTGCACCTCGCGGAAAGCAGCAAGATCGCCGGCGCGTTCGCGGCGACCGGCACGGGCACCGTGGGCGGCGGATCGTCGCTGCTGCACACCGTATTCACGGCGCTGACGGCGGACACGGGCTACCGCACGCTCGGGTATCCCGCGTTCCTGGCCGCGCATCGCTATGTGTTGCATGTGCTGGGCCTCAGCTCTGCCGTCGACTGGTTCTCGCTCTCCACGTTCACCGCGCTGCTTCTGCATCTGGTGTCGGCGCTCTTCTTCTGGCGGGGAATCCGGCGGCATATCGACGTCCATCCCATCGGCTTGTTCCTGCTGCTCGCGTATCCGCCGCTCGTCGCGCACGCCGCAGTGCCTCTCACGGATTCACTCGCGGTGAGCCTGCTCCTGCTCGCGCTCGGTTCGCTGTTGCGGGTCGCACCGGAAACGCGCAAACGGCTGTGGGCGGCGCTTGGCGGACTCTTTCTGGGACTGCTCGTCATCACGCGCCCCTCGCATCTGCCCGCAGCGGTGGTGGTGATCACCGTCTGGCTGACGATCGCGGGAATGCGCAAGTGGCGGAGATACGACGCCGGCATGTTCGCGTGTGCGTGCATCGCCGCGGCATGTTTCGTCCTGCCGCTCGCGCCACGCATCGCATCGTGCAGCTTGCACGCAGGCACGCTCTGCTTCACGCCACCGGGTGACAACGCCTACCAGACGGCGTTTCTGATCCAGGTCGGCAACGACGGCGCACGCACGCAGACCGTCGTGTGGGGCAAAAGCAGCAGTGCGATTTATACGGTGACGGACGCGTTCTTCCAGAGCTCCTTCGCTCGCTGCCCCATCGTGCATCCCGGTCCGGACCTGCTGCGATGCTACGCCCGGAATGCGCCGCTGCTCCCGCTCTTCTTCCTCAAAAAAACCGTCGGCCTGTTCGATCATCCGGGCCTTACCCCCTATGCGACAGTGGTGACGCCTGCGTGGGTCACATGGACGAACCGGACCGGCGGTCTGCTCGGCTTCCTCGGATTTCTCGCGCTGGCGGCGTGGGCGCTGCACATGATCCGGCGGAAGCAGTGGACATCGATGAGCCTGCTCGCCGCGCTCTACGCGCTCGTCTACTGGGCCTACAGCTCGGTGATCTCCGTGGAAGCACGCTACGGCCTGCCGCTCACCGCGATGGGTCTGGTGCTCTTCCCCGCGGCGCTGAGCGCCCTCACCGCGCGCCGGGACCGCGCCGGACGTCTGCTGTTGATCCTCTGGCTCTGCCTCGGCCTGTTTTTTCTGGTGCAGGGAGGTGTCTGGGATGCGCTGGACCCTGTTCGGCCTGCCACAATACGCGAGATCACGGCCCAGCCGCCCGTACAACCTGCCGGATTGGACACAGCGCATACTTACTAAGCGTGCACGGCTGAGGTAGGCTTACGCCCGTGGCACAGGCACCCATCCGCGTCGGCGTCATCGGCTATGGATACTGGGGTCCGAACCTCGTGCGCAACTTCCACCTGCATGACGACGCCGCGGTGACGATGGTCGCCGATTTCGACGAGAAGCGCCTCGCCCAGGTGCGCGCCAACTATCCGGCGGTGCGCACGGTGCGCGACGGCAAGGACCTGATCCATGATCCGGAGGTGGACGCCGTATCGATCGCCACGCCGATCTTCACGCACTTCCCGCTCGCCAAGGAAGCGCTGGAGGCGGGAAAGCACGTGCTGATCGAGAAGCCTATGACCCAGACCGCCGAGCAGTCGCGCGAACTGATCGCGCTGGCCAAGAAGCACAACCGCGTGTTGATGGTCGGCCATACGTTCGTCTACACCGGGGCCGTCCGGAAGATGCGCGAGCTGATCGACGCGGGCGAGTTGGGGGCACTCTATTACTTCGATTCCGCGCGCTTTAACCTGGGATTGCTGCAGAAAGACGCCAACGTGCTGTGGGACCTGGCACCGCATGACCTCTCGATTGTTTTGCACCTCATCGACGAGCGCCCGACCTCGTTGCAGGCCTTCGGCCAGCGACACGTGGGCGATGAGCAGGAGGAGTTCGCCTTCATGGTGCTCAAGTACAAGAGCGGCTTCCACGCGCATATCCGTGCCAGCTGGATCTCGCCGCTCAAAATCCGCCTGACGCTGCTCGCGGGCAGCAAGAAAATGATCGTGTTCGACGACATCGAGCCCAGCGAGAAGGTGCGCATCTACGACAAAGGGGTCACGCTCAAGCACACGGAGGAAGTGACGGCGTTCAACCCCGTCTACCGAGCGGGCGACGTGCTGATCCCGGCATTGGACCGCACCGAGGCGCTCAAGCGCGAGACGGGCCACTTCCTGGAATGCATCCGCACGGGCAAGACGCCGCTCTCGGACGGACAGGCGGGTCTGGATGTCGTGCGTCTGCTGGAAGCCAGCCAGCGCTCCATCGCCGAGAACGGTTCGTTCATCCCCCTCTGAATGTCGCTCCAAAAACTCAACAACGTGAAGATGGGCAAGGACGTGGTCATCCGCGATTTCGTGAATCTCTACGGCTGCGAGCTGGGCGATGGCACGCGCGTCGGGACGTTCGTGGAGATCCAGAAAGGCGTTGTCATCGGCAAGAACTGCAAGATCCAGAGCCACTGCTTCATCTGCGAGGGTGTGACGATCGAGGACGGCTGCTTCATCGGCCACGGCGTGATGTTCACCAATGACCGCCGCCCGCGCTCGGTAAACGCCGACGGCTCTCTGCAGACCGAAGCCGACTGGACGCTGGAGAAGACGCTCGTGAAACGCGGCGCGTCCATCGGGACCGGCGCCACGATCATGCCGGGCGTGACGATCGGCGAGGGCGCCATCGTCGGCGGCGGCGCGGTTGTCACCAAGGACGTCGCACCCAATACTGTCGTCGTCGGCAATCCCGCTCACCCCCTCCAATCATGAACGTCCCGCTCGTCGATCTGCAGGCTCAGTACGCGTCCATCAAACCCGAGGCGGACGCCGCAATCGCGCGCGTGCTCGCCTCCTGCGCGTTTGCAGGCGGACCCGAGGTGGAAGCATTCGAGAAAGCTTTTGCCGCTTTCTGCAGCGCCAAAAACTGCATGTGCCTCAGCTCGGGAACGGCCGCTCTGGAACTGCTGGTGCGCGCCTACGGCATCGGACCGGGCGATGAAGTGATCATCCCCTCGCACACGTTCTACGCCACAGCCGAGGGCGTGTTGCTCGCGGGCGCAAAGCCGGTATTCGCAGAAGTCCTGGACGGCACGGCACTGATCGATCCTGTATCCATCGCGAAAGCGGTGACGCCGAAGACCAAAGCCATCATCCCCGTGCACCTCTACGGTCAGCCCGCGGACATGGACCCGATTCTGGAGATCGCCAAGAAGCACAACCTGATCGTCATCGAAGACTGCTGTCAGGCGCACGGCGCGACATACAAAGGCAAGACGGCCGGATCGCTCGGCCACGCATCGGCCTTCAGCTTCTACCCAGGCAAGAACCTCGGCGCCTACGGCGAGGCCGGAGCGGCGGTGACGGATGACCCGAAGATCGCCGAGTTCGTCCGGCTCTTCCGCGAGCACGGCTCGAAGACGAAGTACGAGCACATCATGCTGGGCCGCAACGACCGCATGGACGGCATCCAGGGCGCGGTGCTGGCCGCCAAGCTGCCGCATCTGGCGACGTGGAACGAGGCGCGCAGGAAGCATGCGAAGCGCTACCGCGAGCTGTTGAAGGATGAGAAACGCGTGCGCTTCATCGCCGAGGACAGCAACTGCGTCCCGGTCTATCACCTGCTCGTCATCCGCATCGCCGACCGCGACCGCGTGCGCAGCGCTCTCAACGCCGAGGGCATCGGCGCGGGCATCCACTACCCGATCCCGCTGCACCTGCAGGCCGCCTGCAAAGACCTGGGCTGGAAGAAGGGCGATTTGCCCATCACGGAGACGATCACCTCGGAAATCCTCTCGCTGCCGCTGTATCCGGAGATGACAGACGAGCACATCATGCACGTGGTAACGCGCCTGAAGGCCCTCCTCTGAGAGCTCTGGCCCCGCGCGGGCTTTGGCGCCTACACTGAACCCCGTGCCCTCCCTCTCCCTCGTCGTCCCGGCCTTTAACGAGGAAGCCGCCCTCGAACCGACGGTGCGGCGGTGCATCGACTGCATCCGCAAGTGCACGGACGACTACGAGCTGATTATTTTGGATGACTGCAGCGCGGATAAGACGGCGGAGGTCGCTGAGCGGCTGAGCCGCGAGGACCCCGCGCACATCAAGACACTGCGTCATCCGGTGAACATGGGCATCGCCTCCACGTTTGAAGATCTCTACAAAGCCGCGACAAAGGATTATGTATTTCTGATCCCGGCTGACGGCGAATATCCGCCCGAGGCACTGACGGAAGCGTGGCCGATGCTCAAGGATTGCGACATCGTGGTATGTCAGCGCCGCCAGAAGAACTACACGCCCTACCGCCACCTCGTCTCCGGCGCGTACCGCTGGATGACGGTGCTGCTCTTTGGCGAGGATCTGTTCGACCCCGGCAGCACGAAAGTTGTGAAGCGCGAGATCTTCACCGGGATCCCGGTGACGTCGAAGAGCGTCTACGTGGAGGCCGAGCGCATCATCCGGGCGCTCAAGCGGGGTTACCGCATCGGCAAAGTGGATATCATCCAGGAGACGCGCAAGGGCGGTCAGGCCCGGGGCGCACGCTTTCGCACGGTCAAACTGGCGGCACTCGACATGCTGCGCCTCTGGGTCGAACTCACGCTTCTCCGGAAGAAAGCGTAGAGGAATCGCACCGCAGTACCCGGTATGCGCCGACGGTCGTCTGGAGCACGCAGTCCGGCGACGGAGACCGGTTCGACGTGGTCACGAGCAGATCGACGCCGTAGGTGCGCAGCAGCGCCGGCACGTCCGGTTTCTCGTCGCGCAGGCGTGTCAGCAGATCCTGGTGCAGCACGCGCGAGGCAGCCGTCGCGGAACAGTCGCCGAGCTTCAGCCCGAGCGGCTGGAACATCTTGCACGCCGTCCGTTCGCGGGCCGCGAGCATGCCGCCGTATCCGCCGAACACGAGGCCGTAGGACGGGTCGGACAGAAGCTGCGCATCACCGGGGAAGAGTGATCGCTCCAGCAGGAACCGCTCGGTGAGTTCGGCATCCGTGGCACGCTGGTTGTACGCGTAGGAATTGAAGAGCACATAGTGGTCGGTGTAGGGCGGGATCAGATCCGAGAGATCCATGGGCGCCGCGATCACGCGGTCGTCCGGCTGGGTGCGCAACCACGCGATCAGCGCGGGGGCGTCGGAGCGGTCGAACGCGTCCTGCCGCAGGGCATCGCGCCGGGCGTCGGCATGGAGCGTGAAGGCGCAGGAGACGAGCATGTAGGCAGCCACGCCGGTAAAGAGTGTCACGGCCGCGCGGCGCGGAATCAGGGTCCAGAGCGCATACGCGCCACCCAGCCAGAAGACGAAGAAAAGAATATTCACGTAGTACGAACTGAAGGTCGCGTCGATGCCGTGGAGCAGCGACTGGTTGAGCCCCAGTAGCGCCGCGACGACGATCGTCAGCAGCAGATCGACGCGCGGGCGGTCGGCGGAGGGCTTGCGGCGGGCGATGAGCAGCAGCGCGCCGAGCGCGAGCAGGAGCAATTGCACGCCGGGCGCGGCCGGGTAGCGGCTCGGGATGACGCCGAGGCGGTGGATGGTGTCGGTGGCGGCGATGTCACCTGGATTCCCGGCAAAAAGCACCTTGGCCGCGATGCAGACGGCCGCAATTCCGAACGTGACCCATGCGGAACGCAGCACCGCGATCCATGCTTCGCGCTCCCGCAGGCGGCGCAGCAGGTCAGTGCCTTCCACGAGCAGGAAGAACGACGCGTACAGCAGTTGCACCCACCCGAGTACACCGACGATAAGCCCGCGCAGGGCATCACGCGCGATCCGGCCGGGGTGTCCTGAGAAGAAGACCGCCAGCCAGGCCGTCACGAGAATGTAGGGGATCTGCGGGTTGGCGGTACGCAGCCAATAGGTATCCAAGTACGCGGCGGCGGCGAGCGTCACCGCGGCGGCCATCGGCAGAGAGCCAAAGAGCGCGGATGCGGCGAGGAACAGGAACGCGACGGCAAGGAGCGGGAAGAGCAGATCGCCGAGGAAGAGAGCAGCCTCGACCGGCAAACCCATGGCACGGGCAAACAGGCCCTGCGGCAATGGCGCGTAGGTGGTGACGGCGGCGTCATCGCGGTGCTCGCGGAAGGCGGTATGCCCGAGATTCGCGTGTCCGGTCGCCGCGTCGCGCACCAATGCGATGTAGTAGAGCTCGTCCTTGCCGTGGTTCTGAAGCGTGGCAATCGTCAGTTCACCCCGCAGGGCCGCGGGAATCCGCGCCGCGTTGAGCAGCAGCGTGAATGCCGTGCCGACAAGCAGCGCCACCGCAAAACGTCGCATCCCTGCGACTATAGATCATCCCCTTCCCGGCCGCACGGCGGCCTCAGGGGTTGTTGGTCGCCGTGAAGACCACGGTAGCGCGGTACGTGTCGGTCGGGACGATCGACGTGCCGTGGATGATCGTGCGGAAGCCGATGACCTCGCTATCCCCGGACACGCCTGTCTGACTGGTGCGCTTGGCAATGTTCAGTCCGGCACCCGTGGCCACGTTGAGCCACAGATCGGTGGAGGGACCGTCGCTGCCCCAGGTGACGCTTGCGCCCGTGGCGGTCGTGCTCGTGGAGGAGAGGCGGCCTGCCCAGCGCGCGTCGTTGGTGACGTTGCTGGTCGGCGTGAAGTTGAAGTTCTCCGGGGTGTTCACGGCGCCCGTCTTGAGCGCCTTGATGCGGTTGCCTGCGACGAAGCCGTTGAGATGTCCGGTGCCGGTGCGCGAGCCCGCTGCGCCGGTTCCCGACTGCACGAGCCACGAGAAGCTGTATCCCGTGCTGTTGTTGGTGATGACAGTGCAGGTGGTGGCGTGCGTCGAACAGAAGTATCCCGTGGAACCCGTCGTGCAGTTGCCGTCGGAGTTGTTGGCCGTGTCGCCGGTGCGGGTGATGGTGCCGAGGGTGAGCGGCGAGCTCGTATCGTTGTTGCTGCAGTTGTTGCTGATAGAGTCCGCAACGAACACGCTCACCTTCACATTCGCCGCTGCTGAGACGGCCAGCGTGCGCATCGGCTCAGCCAGAACCAGTACCATGGCATACAGCGAAACGGTGGCGGCGATACCGACAGTGAGAACACGTGCGCGGCGGTGGGAGCGGAGGATGTTCAAGTGTGTGTTCGACCTTTGATTATATTATAGTACTTTTTTGACATTTTTGCAATTACTGAATTGAATAAAAAAACACCCCACGGTGGGGGTGTTTGAAGTCGTTTGTGCGCCCGCTCAGGGGTTGGTCGTCGCCGTGAAGACCACGGTAGCGCGGTACGTGTCGGTCGGGACGATCGACGTGCCGTGGATGATCGTGCGGAAGCCGATGACCTCGCTATCCCCGGACACGCCTGTCTGACTGGTGCGCTTGGCAATGTTCAGTCCGGCACCCGTGGCCACGTTGAGCCACAGATCGGTGGAGGGACCGTCGCTGCCCCAGGTGACGCTTGCGCCCGTGGCGGTCGTGCTCGTGGAGGAGAGGCGGCCTGCCCAGCGCGCGTCGTTGGTGACGTTGCTGGTCGGCGTGAAGTTGAAGTTCTCCGGGGTGTTCACGGCGCCCGTCTTGAGCGCCTTGATGCGGTTGCCTGCGACGAAGCCGTTGAGATGTCCGGTGCCGGTGCGCGAGCCCGCTGCGCCGGTTCCCGACTGCACGAGCCACGAGAAGCTGTATCCCGTGCTGTTGTTGGTGATGACAGTGCAGGTGGTGGCGTGCGTCGAACAGAAGTATCCCGTGGAACCCGTCGTGCAGTTGCCGTCGGAGTTGTTGGCCGTGTCGCCGGTGCGGGTGATGGTGCCGAGGGTGAGCGGGGTGGTCGTGTCGTTGTTCGTGCAGCTGTTGGAAATGGCGGAGGCCACAGTCACAGACACTTTGACGTTCGCGGAAGCGGAGACGGCGAACGAGCGCGTCGGCTCTGCCAGAACCAGCACCATGGCGTACAGAGCGGCCGTGGCGGCTATGCCGACGGTAACAACGCGAACGCGGCGGTCTTTGCTGAGAGAGGTACGCATAGGATGTTTGTGAATGTGTGTGTGAGGAGTCAAACCGTTACTATTATAGATCAGGTAGACAAAAAATGCAAGTGCGCGCCCCACACAAAGAGATTACCCAATGCACGAAAAAATCTGGGCAGAAGCGCGTTTTAGGATTCCTTCCTCCGGATCTCAAAGCGCGAGAAGAACACCTGGACGATGAACGACACGAGGAAGATCGCAAGAATGGCGATCAGGACGGGCAGAGCCG
>CAZFBZ010000010.1:29262-34930 GCA_964517345.1 uncultured Candidatus Peribacteria bacterium
ACGATGAACGACACGAGGAAGATCGCAAGAATGGCGATCAGGACGGGCAGAGCCGGAATCATCCAGAAGCTCACAGTCAGCAGCTCGCCGGGCTCCCCGTAAACGCTCAGGTTGGTGCTCGCGGTGTAGCGGCCGAGTGCGAAGCGCGGACGCCACTCCGTGACGAACGAGCGCGACGAGTTGCGCAGGACGATCCAGTCCTGCACCGGGATCTCATCCACCACGAGACCGAGGATGTTGCGAATCTGAATGGTGCCCGAGGGCGCGGCGAAGACCGTGCCGTCATTCTTGGCCGTCAGCTGCAGATACGCCGGGTAATCCCAGTAGAGCTTGGAACGCGACGTGAGCGCCGTGAGCTTGGTGTTCTGCTCCACCGGGCCCTTCACGCTGATGATGAACACGATGCCCACGCGCGACACGACGCTCACTCCGGGCGCGGACGTCTCGCGGGGCTTGAGACCGCGCTTGAGCAGCAGTGCGCCGTAGTGATCTCCCGGATCGGCATCCGGCGGGATGGAGATCGTCACCGGAATATACGCGTGCTCGCCGTGGGTAAGCTCGAAAGCGGGCACGGCGGGATGGATCCAGTTTTTCGCGCTGTACGGCCCCGCGGCGGTTCCGTAGAGCTGCGTCGATTCTGCGCCTGCTCCGGCGGCAAAGTCTTCGTTCTCAAAGACGAACTCGTACATGTCCCGCATGCGGCTCGTCACTTCCACTTCCACCGTCTGCTCTTCGCCCGGCGCAAGATTGATGATGAACCGCCCGGGTCCGAAGACGAAATCCTCCGCGAACGGCGTCCCCTGCTGGAGGTTCACACGCACGCCCGCGCTTAACACGGCGTCGCGTTTCCCGGCGTCGACGGTCTGCTCCTGCGCCTCGCCCGGAACCTCCTGCGCGAACGCAAGATTCTGCAATCCCGTCGTCATTAGCAAAAGACCGGCGAGCGCGAGCCGCGCGGCATGCGTAAAACGGGAAGCAGTCATGGACTCGATCTTACCGCACGCAATTGAATCATGGCAACTGTCTGCCCTATAGTGCGCCTCGCATGTCACGCGATTCCCGAAACAGGTTTCTCACCGTCGTCCTTCTGGCGATCATTATTCTCGCAGGAGTCGTCGCGTGGAAAGGCTACGCGCTCGCCGAGATGTCGCGCTCGATGGACGTGCGCGCGGTGTCCGTTGCCACGTACTACCGCGATCTGCTCGGCCGCGAGACTCCCGATATCGCCGTGAGCGGCTCCGGAAGCGCGGAAGAACGCGTTACGCTCGACGCGCTGCACTCTGCGGATCTCGCCACGGACGGACGGACGCGCCTGGAAATCCTCGAACGGATCGTGGACACCCAGAAGCGCCTGGACGCGTTCTTCGGCGCGATCGCGCAGGACGAGGTGCTCGCGTCATCGGCTGCCGCGATGCGCCTGCGCGCGGGCATGTCGCGCGACGGGGACATCAAGCCCCTGCTCGACGACTACAACGTCATCGCGCAGAGGTGGAACAACGAACAGGAGAATCCGCTCGGCGGACTGTACTTCCGTCTCTTCAAACTCCAACCCGTGCAATTGCTCGGCACGGACGGGCGGGTGGAATTCGAAACGACGGTCTCATTGTGAAAGTCCGCAGTCGCGGCCGTAGCGCAGATCACGCATGGCGCGGTCGAGCATCACGATGAGTTCGGCGCGATTGACGGCGCGCGCGGGAACCATCAGCGACTGCCCGGCATCGCCTTCCAGGATGCAGTGATCGGCGCCGGTCGCGGCGGTCTGTGCGTACCAGCTGTCCGGGGCGACGTCGCTGAACGAACGCGCGAGTTCCAGCGGCTGATAGCCGAACGCGCGGAGGATCATGGCGGCGGCTTCAGCGCGCGTGACGGCCGATCCGGGGCGGACGGTGCAGGGATGCGTGCCGTAGCAGTTGTCATCGCCGCGCATCCATCCGGCTTCGGCGGCGATGCTAACGGACGGGGCGTACCACGACGCGGGATCGACGTCGTCGAAGGCGGGAGAAGACACGGACGAGGACGCGGGGCCGCGGACGGCGGCGAGGAGCTTGGCGAGTTCGGCGCGGGTGGCGGACGCGGCGGGGCGGAACTCGCCTCGCGTATCATCGACGGCGCCGATCATCACGAGTGCCGCGAGGGATTCCTCGTACCAGGCACCGGCTGAAACGTCGGTAAAGCCGGTGAGCGGCGCGGACGGATGGAGCGTGTCTTCCAGGTAGCAGCGCTGAAACCTCAGGGCGTCGCGGCGGGGCAGCACGCGCTCGACAACGGTATTATCCGGCAGCTTGCGCCGCTCGATGACGATGGGGAATTCGGACGGATCCAGGCTCTGAAGCAGGATTTCCCTGCGCGCTCCGCGCCTGCCGCCGCTGTCCGTCGTGGCACCCTGATCGTTATCGGACACAAACGGCGACGAGGAAGAGGAGGAAGACGGCGTGGGATCGGTCTCGGTGCGGAACGAGTAGCGGAACGTGCTCATCACGTTGGCCGGCTCATGGAGATCCGACGCCTCCACGCTGACGTGGATGACGGTGTTGTATGGAAAGGAGCTGGCGGGAGTGATCACGATCGTCCGGTTCGCCGCGATGCCGCTCGCGCTGAATTCCGCGTCGCCATCCTGATACGTCGTGCTGGTCACGCCGTAGCTGATCGTCACGCTGACGCTCGCGAGATCCACGCCCGACCCGGCGAGGATGCCTGCGTTGCCCTGGAAATCCTTGATGTGCATGGAGACCGTCGTGCCGATGGAAACGAGTGTCGCGCCCGACGAGGGAACAAGTTCCTCGACATAGGGATCCTCCAGATCGCTGTCCTCGTTGATGACGCTCACGCCTACCTGCACCGACTGCGCGCGGAAAGCGCTGCGACTCACGCCCGTGCCGATCATGAACATCGCCGCGACCGCGACGCCGAGGGCGACATGCCTGGGAAGGGGGGCACGGGAGCGGGAAACGGTCTTCTTTTTCATGGGTGTCAGTAGAGAAAACCAGACATGGACGGATCAGGAAATTGTACCACAAACATCGAGATTTATCCAGTCCTGAGCGGAAAGCGCCGCATCGGGCCTCACTGACCGTGGTAGGATCACGGCATGCCGCGTTGGCACACTGTCTCTCTGCTGGCCGCGCTCCTCCTGCTCTTCGGCCAGGCCGAGGCGCAACAGGTGCGTCCCGACAGCGACAACTACCGGATTCCCACCGACGTCCAGCCGGTCGGCGGCGGCGAACAGGCCATATCCAACAACTATCATCTGGATGACACGATTGGTGAGGGCAACATCGGCCCCTCGCGCTCCGCCACCTACGACATCAATGCGGGTTACCGCCAGACCCTCGCGGCATTTCTCAGCTTGAACTGCACGGGCACCGTGAACATGGGATCGATCGTCCAGACCGGCGACACGAGCGTCAACGTCTGCGGCACGACGGGCTACTGCGCGTCCAACGCCGCGGCCTGCACGGTCGTGACGGACGGCGACGCGGGCTACGGCCTCCACTGGACGGTCACGTCGGGCACGGGCGCACTGGGGGCACGCACGGGTACGGGTCACCTGAACGGATTTGTCGCGGGCCGGAGCATCCGCGCTTACACGCCCGGAGCAGTGCGCACGCCGGAGACGATGGCCGTGAGCAACGATGCGCGCTGGGCAGGGCGCCTCTCCTCCACGAGCACGACCGCAACGGGCGCGGGCATCACCTGGGGCAACGACGGACTCACGGACCGCTGGCTGAATATCGGCACGGGGTCATCGGTGATGATCGCCAAGCGCACGACGCGCACGTCGGTGGCCGGCGACACGGAGAATATTGGCTTCCGCACGATCATCCAGGGCGCCGTCATCGTTCCGGATGACACCTACAAAGCGACCGTCACGTTCACGGTGCTCGCCAACTGAGCGTCACGCCACGCCGGCCAGCCGCGCGAACAGACCGAGCACGGCGTCCATGATCCACGTGATCCACGACGAGAGCAGCGGGATGTGGAGAAAGTTTTCGCCGAGGAGCAGAAACAACAGCACATACGGGCCGTAGCGCATCCAGTCGTCATACGTGTCCTGCATGGAGGGCGGGATGAACGCCTCCAGCACCTTGGAACCGTCGAGCGGGGCAACGGGCAGCAGGTTGAAGGCCATGAGGCCGAGGTTCACGAAGAGCGAGTACGCGAAGAGCTGGCTGAAGAACGCGAGACCGATCGAACCGCCGGTGGAGGGCGCGAGCAGACCCCATACGGTGACGCCCGGATGCCAGCCGATGAAGAGCAGTCCGATGAATGCGAGGATCGCCAACAGCAGATTGCTGACGGGGCCGGCGGCCGCAGTGAGGAGCAGGTCGCGGCGGGGATGATGGAAGTACCCGGCGTTGACCGGCACGGGCTTGGCCCAACCGAACCCGGCTGTGAGGAACAGCAGCGCGCCCAGCGGATCGAGGTGCGCGATGGGATTGAGGGTCAGGCGCCCGGAGTTGTGCGGGGTGGGATCACCGAGCCGCGTCGCCACGAAGGCATGCGACCACTCATGCACCGTGATGGCGATCAGCAGGCTGATGAGGTACGTCGGCTGAAGAAAGAGAGACATCGGACGCAGTGTACCGGAAGTCCGCGGACGGCGTGCCGGCCTCCGGGACCGTCCAGATGCGGGAAAAATGCACCTTCAGGGCCATTTCTTCTATTGACCGCCACGCCCGCAGGCCGCTATCCTCGGCGTCCAATGGCACGCAAATGCGTCAAAACCGGCAAGAAGACGAGCTTCGGGAACACCCGCAGCCACTCCATGCGTCACACCCGCCGGACGTTCAAGGCCAATATCCAGAAGAAGCGCGTGTTTGACCCGCGCACGGGCCGCATGGTGACCATGAAGGTCTCCACGAGCTACCTCCGCACACTGGCCAAGCGCATGCAAGCCGGCCGCCCCGTCTGAGATGATCCGGATGAGCCGCGGGCCCTTTCGCCGTGCCCGATAGAATCGCTGACCAAAAAAACGGACCGCATGCGCGGTCCGTTTTGAAAGCCGTGAGGGAATGCTCTCAGGCCATCTTGGCCTCCTTGCCCATGAAGGCGGCGGCCAGGGCCCAGATACCGACGACGAGGTGCAGGATGTTGTCGACCGGGTTGTCGAGCTGCGCGACCCCGTAGTAGTTGGGGACGGCCTGACCGGCGACCATGAAGCCCGCGACGGCGAAGTAGAGGGCGACGAGACCCACGAGCACCACGACCCACTTCTTGAGGTCAGCGAGCGGGAGCGGGGCGAGCACGAGGGCCACGATGCCCAGCACCGTGTGCGCGACGTTCTCAGCCATCGTGAAGACCAGCAGCGTGCCGATCGACGGGACGAGGAATCCGACGATGCCCAGGAGGACGAGGATCACACCTCCGAGCTGGAGAAATTGCTTCGGGTTCATTGAGGAAGGGGGAAAAGGGAAATTACCGCCTACAATACGCCTGCCTGAGGCCGTAAGACCCGAATTGTGTTGACTAGAGCCAAAAACTGCGACCGCATATACACGAGCTTCCCGGAGCCCCGATACGGGCGAACCTGCCGGAGTCCCTTCACCCAAGCCATGATCTGTGGCATCGTACCCCGCACGGAGAGGTCGCATAGTGGCCTAGTGCGCGCGCTTGGAAAGCGCGTATACCAGCAATGGTATCGAGGGTTCGAATCCCTCCCTCTCCGCCA
>CAZFBZ010000011.1:0-27672 GCA_964517345.1 uncultured Candidatus Peribacteria bacterium
GTGACCTACGGTTTACGATACCGTCGCTCTACCAGCTGAGCTACAGCGGCTTATATGACAACAAAAAGATCGGAGCCCGGAGAGCATGCGGCATTTTGAGAGGCCCGGCAAGGCACCTCCAGGGGAGTTCTATTGTCAGGGGGAACCAGTCGGAGCGCAAGAGAGAGACAAAAACACCCCGTTGGCTGTCCGGAGCGGGTTGCAGGGTCCGGAGGCGTGCTAGGCTCGGGTCATGGCTTTGTCCCCCCAGGAAGCGGCTCTCCTCTGGTCTCATCTCAATGTCCTGACCAAAGACCGGTATGACGCCATTCTGGAGGTCTTCGGGAGTCTGGAAGACGCGGCGAAGCATGTGGATGAGACGCTGCTGCGCGGTCTCGGCTGCCGGGAGGACACCATCCGTGCCGTTCTTTTGCGTCTCGACGAGTACGACAACGGCACGGCCGCCCGGGAACTCGCGCTCAGTGGATGCCGGCTGATCTCGTTGACCGATGCCGAGTATCCCCGTCACCTCCGCGAGATCGGCGACCCGCCGGTCTTCCTCTACGTGCGGGGCGATCTCTCCATCCTCGAACAGCCTTGCATCGCGCTCGTCGGCACGCGCCAGATGTCGCCCTACGGCCGGCGCGTCGCCCAGGAATTCACCGCGGCATTCACCGGTGCGGGCATGGTCACGGTCAGCGGCCTCGCCGCGGGCATCGATTCTGCAGTAGCGGAAGAGGCGCTGCGCCTCGGCGGCAAGACGGTCGCGGTGCTCGGCCACGGGCTCGGGATGATCTACCCCGCCTCCAACGAAAAACTCGCCCGCCGGATCGTGGACGGCGGCGGCCTGCTGATGAGCGAATTCTTTCTTTCCATGGAGCCCGGCAAATTCACGTTCCCCGCACGCAACCGCGTCATCGCGGCTCTCTGCGCGGCGACTGTGGTGCTGGAGGCGCCGGAAGACAGCGGCGCGATCATCACCGCCGATCTCGCGCTCGATTACTCCCGCGACGTGTTCGCCGTGCCGGGCCCGATCTTCGATGAGCGCTACGCCGGCTGCCACCGACTCATCTCCTCCGGACGCGCGCGGCTGGCGGCATCTCCGGGCGACGTGCTCCGCGAACTCGGCGTCGTCGCGCCGCTCGCATCCGTCTCCGATTACGCCCCGAAGAGCGAGGACGAAAGCGCCCTGCTCGCCGCGCTTTCCGGCATGCCCCAACCTGTCGATGATCTGGTCGAGAAGACGGGCATCGATCCGGGACGCGTCGCGGCCGCACTCACCATGATGGAGCTCGGCGGCGGCGCCCGGAACATGGGAGCCGGACAGTGGGTGCGGGGATGACGCTTACTTCTTCGTGAGGTGCGTCGCGATACTTTCGAGGGCGCGGAGCGCTTCCACGGGCACCATCCAGACCGTCGTGTTGGACTGGTCCGAGCTGATGTCGTTGATGCTCTGGAGGGTGCGCAGATGCAGCGCGCCGGGAGTGCTCGCCAGCATCGCCGCTGCCTTGGCGACGTTTTCGGATGCGGCCAGCTCGCCTTCCGAGCTGATGATCACGGACTGTTTCTCGCGCTGGGCCTCGGCGACTTTGGCGATCGTGCGCTTGAGCGATTCGGGCAGGATGATGTCTTTGAGCTCCACGGACTGCACGTCCACGCCCCAGGAATCCGAGACCTTATCCACGGCGTCGCGGATCTTCTGGCTCAGTTCGTGCTTCTTGCCGAGCAGTTCATCCAGCGTCACTTCGCCGACCGCGTTGCGCATCGTCGTCTGGGCCAGCTGGCTCACGGCGTAGAAGTAGTCCTCCACCTCGATGATCGCGCGCGACGCGTCGACCACGCGGAAGTACAGCACCGCGTCGATCTTCACGGGGATGTTGTCCTTGGTGATGGCCTCCTGGTCCGGAACGTCGACGGCCTTGGTGCGGATGTCGACCTTCATCATGCGCTGGAAGACGGGGATCAGGATGTGCCAGCCCGGGTTCCACATGCGCTTGTACTTGCCCATGGTGAACACAATGCCGCGCTCGTACTGGTTGATCTGGCGAATGCAGCCGAACAACAGCACGAGGACCGGAAAAAGGAGAAAAGAAAATTCCATGGGATATGAGGAGAAAAAAATCAGGAAGCGACTTTGACAGCAGCCTGCACGATGGCCCCGAAATCGTCGGGCTTGAGCGACGCGCCGCCGATGAGGCCGCCGTCGATGTCGGGCTGTGAGAGGAGGCTCTCGGCGTTGGCCGCGTTCATGGAGCCGCCGTAGAGGATGCGCAGCTTGCCCGCGATGTCCTGCGGCAGCAGGGAGCGGAGGAACGCGTGAATGTCCTGTGCGTCCTGCGGGGTCGGGGTCTTGCCCGTGCCGATGGCCCAGACGGGTTCGTAGGCGAGAGTCAGCAGCGTCTGGCCTGTGAGTTCTTTGATGATCGGCAGCAGAGGCTCCATTTGGCGGGTCAGCACGTCTTTGGTCATGTTCTTATCGCGCTCCTCGCCCGTCTCGCCGATGCACACCACCGGCCGGAGCTGGTTGCGGAGCGCCGAAGCCGCCTGTGCGGCGACAAATGCGTTGCTCTCGCCATGGTCGCGCCGCCGTTCCGAGTGCCCGCAGAGGACGTGTGTGACGCCGATGCGCGCGATCATCGCCATGCTCACGTCGCCGGTGTGCGCTCCGGAATCATCAGGGTGGCCGCACTGGGCTCCGGTGATGAGCTTGTCCCGGACGCAGTCCCGCAGTTCGTGAAAAGCCGCGAAGACAATCACGTCCACGTTGGGCAGCGAGTGATAGGCGGTTTTCTTCCCGTCGCCGACATCGAGTGCGATGCTCGCCGGGCGCTCGTTCATCTTCCAGTTCGCGGCAATGAGGGGAGTGCGGGCGCGCATGTACGCCAAAGGATACAAGCTCCCGGGGTGCGATCAAGGCAGAGGCCTACGCCGCCTGCTCCGTGCCGCGGCGGCCGAAGAGCCCCGCTACGCCGTTCCTGGCCGCTCCGTAGGCGAGCCGCGTCCGCTGCCAGACGGAGGCCCCGGAGACGTCCACCCGGAATTTGCTCCCGTGCGCCCGTCGCATCTCTCGTAGCAGCTGCCAGACATCATTTTCGTAGGTCTGATTCGCGTACAGGGGGAATTCCGCAGATTGCATAAAGCCACCCTGCAGGGCGTTTTCGATCGCGTACAGACGATTGTATGCCTGCTGCGAGGGCGTAAGTCCTATGAATGTCTGCTCCAGTCGCGCATACACGCTCTCGATGGCGTGACTGCTCACAGGTTCCAGCCACATGCGATGCGGATACGCCTGCATGATGCAGATGAGCCGGTACAGGTTGCCCTCATCCATGCCGCGCACGCCACCTTGTCCAATCATGTCCGAACAGTCGAGGACCAGCACTGTCCCGGGCGCTGCGGCGAGACGTCTGCGGAGATTCTCCAGGCGGCCCGTCATTGTTCGGCTGTCTTCCTGCGCCATTGCTTGCAGCCTCCGCTGCATGAGTTCGTTGTCATGCCGCGTGATGAGCTTCTGCACGTTCGGATCCGTCACGCCGTCGGCTGCCTGCACGCTCAGGCGGTCGCCGTACTTCAGGCGCAGCTCCAGGAGACGTGCGCGATTTTCCGCGTTCATGCCTGCCATCGAGTGGATGCGCACGCGCACGGGCCGATCGTTGTTTTCGGACTCGCGCTGTCTCAGGCGCAGTTCCGTCTGATCGAGTAACTCGGAAATCCTTCCCGGAGAGAGTTCGCGGTTGCGGTGCAGGTCGACCTGGTCCCAGCGGGCGGGGTCGTCTGTCGAACGGCGCGTTGCCGTGAGGGGAGACAAGGCTTCGAGCGTTTGAAGTTGGCCGAGCACGCGGGTCACGGCTTCACGCGTCTCGGCGGCCCGGGGTCCGGCGAAGCCGATGCGCACGTCGCTCGGATGGATGTGTACCCGCGTGAGCGCGCGCTGCAGCTCTTCCGCGTCCTCGGGAGTTTGCAGGACGATGGTCGGGAAGGGGCCCGAGCGCAGCACGGCGTCGATCGATCCGCGTCCGGCGCTCAGGTACTCCTGGAATGATCGGTCGATGGTCTCATCGCCCTGCACGTCTTCCAGCCGGTCTTCCGGGCTGGCAGGCTCGTCGCCAAGATCATCGTAGGCCGGGACGGGACCGATTTTCAGTCGCGACATAGATGAGTATATTATACAACAAACTGAATATTCTTCAATAAAACGGGCCATCAATTTTGCCGCTACACTCAGCCCATGGAGCTCCCCAAGCGCGTCGTTCTCGGCACGGATCACGCAGGCTACACGCTGAAAGAACAGGTGAAGAAGCACCTCCTCTTCCACGGCATCGACGTCGTGGACGAGGGCACGTTCAGCGAGGAGCCCGTGGATTACCCGGCCATCATGCGCCGCGCCTGTGCGGTCGTGCTGGAGCAGGGGATTCCGGGGATCATCTTCGGCGGGAGCGGCATCGGTGAATCCATCGCCGCCAACAAGGTCCGCGGCATCCGCGCCGCGCGCTGCTCGACGCTCGATGACGCGCGTCTCTGCCGCCAGCACAACGACGCCAACGTGATGAGTCTCGGCGGACGCATGGTGCCGCCCGATCTTGCCCTGCATATGACCGATGTCTTCCTGACGACGGATTTCGAAGGAGGACGCCACGTCGCCCGCGTGAACGATCTGGAACCCGCCTGAACGAAAGAAGACCACGGGTTCACCCCTTCGTGCAGTCGAAAGAGTCGACAATTTTTTTCCGGTTCGTAGACTGCACCCATGGAGGTCTTCGCCATCCTCTTCCAGAAGCTGATCCCCCTCTATGCGCTCATCGCGCTGGGGTTTTTGGCCGGCAAGACGCTGGAGGTGAAGCGCGAGACGGTCGCCCGGCTTCTCATCTATATCATCGTTCCGGCAGTGATCTTCTACGGCACTGCCACCGTGACGCTCGATGCCGCGGTGTTCTCGCTCCCGTTTGTCTTCTACGGACTCTGCTGCATTCTGTGCTTCGCCTTTTACTTTGTCGGAAAGTTCTTCTGGAAGGACACGACGCGCAACCTGCTTGCCTACACCTCGGGTACCGGCAATAACGGCTACTTCGGCCTGCCGCTGGTGCTGGCGCTTTTTTCGGAGCAGGCGTTCGGCATCGCGGTCTTCGCCGGTCTCGGTTTCCTCTTCTACGAGTGCACGATGGGCCTGCTCATCATGATGCGTGGCACGATGGGCCTGCGCGAAGGACTCGGGCGGCTTGCACGCTTCCCCATGATCTACGCTTTTCTGCTCGGCCTCGCGTTCAACGTTTCGGGGTTTGCATTCAGCCAGACGTACCTGGACGTTTTTCTCGCGTTCCGCGGCGCGTACACGGTGCTCGGCATGATGCTCATCGGTCTCGGGCTCTCGAGCGTCCGCCATCTCTTCCTGGATCTCAAATTCGTGGGGCTCGCGTTCATCGCCAAGTTCGCCGCGTGGCCGCTCGCCATGTTCCTCATCCTCTGGCTCGATCGCAGCTTCCTGCACCTTTACACCGAGCCTGTGCATCAGGTGATGTTCCTGTTCTCCATCATCCCGCTTGCGGCCAACACCGTCGCCTACGCCACCGAGTTCCGCATCCATCCCGACAAGGCCGCCGGAGCCGTGCTCCTCAGCACCGCGTTCGCGCTCTTCTACATCCCGCTGATGGTCGCCTTGGTCCTCGGCTGAGGCCGGGCTAGGATGGGCCCATGCCGCGCCGCATCCTCATCACGCCCTCCATCCTCTCCGCAGATCTCGGCCGTTTGCAGGAGGAGGTCGATTCGATCAAAGACGCAGACTGGATCCAGGTCGACGTGATGGACGGACACTTCGTCCCGAATCTCACCTTCGGCGCGCCCGTCATCCGCGGGCTCAAGACCAGCTTGCCGATGGATATCCATCTGATGGTCACCAACCCCGCCGACCGCGTGAAGGAATTCCTCGCGGCCGGGGCGAAGCACATCACGTTCCACGCCGAGGCCGTCGCCACAACCGCCGACCGCCGCGCGCTGATCGCCGCGATCCGCGCGGGCAAGGCAACAGCCGGCATCGCCATCAACCCGGACACGCCTGTCTCCGCTATCGACGATGTCGTGAATGACATCGATCTTGTTCTCGTCATGTCGGTGCAACCGGGCTTCAGCGGACAGAAGTTCCGCAAAGACGTGCTGGAGAAAGTCACGGCGCTGCGCGGCAGCCATCCCGACCTGATGATCCAGATGGACGGCGGCATCGATGACCAGACCGCTCCGGCCTGCATCGCCGCGGGCGCGGACAACCTCGTCTCGGCCAGTTATCTCTTCGGCGCATCTGACCGCTCGCGGGCGATCGCCACTCTTCGCGGAGCATGAAACGCCTCGCTCCGCTCTGCGCACTCCTGCTGATCGTTGCTTGCGGAAGCCAAAAAGAGTACAATGCAGTCATACACACATCCTCTTCGTCTATCCCGGCTGCTTCGTCCGCCGCACGACTTTCTGCCGCAGGCACAGTCCGCCTGCGCTCACTCGACGGCATGACGCTCTCCGTCGCGGTCGAGATCGCGCGCACGCCCGCGGAGCAGGCCACGGGCCTGATGGGCCGCACGTCGCTTGCCGCGGATACCGGCATGCTCTTCGTCTTTCCCAAGGAACACACGCTCGATTTCTGGATGAAAGACACGCTCATCCCGCTCGATATTCTCTTTTTCGATGCCACGGGCGCATTTGTGTCATCTGCATCGATGACGCCATGCCCGGAGGGGACCGCCTGCCAGCGCTATCGCTCCGCGCGTCCGGCGCTCTACGCGCTGGAAGTGCCGGCCGGATACGCCTGGCAGCACAAGATCGACACAGGATGGATGATGCAGATCGCAGACGCGCGCTGACGCTCAGGCCTTGACGTAGGCTCTGAGGTTTTTGGCGATGCGCGCGGGGACGTCGGGATCGGCGGGAATCTGGAAGGCCGTTCCCGTCATGCGCTCGTAGAGGTCGATGTACTTGCCTGCGAGCATCACGCGCGCCTCGTCCGTCACCGCGGGGCGGGGGCGGCCATCATCCACGAAGCCCTGTTCCTTCAGCCACAAGCGGAAAAACTCCTTATCCAGGCTCTCGGGTTCCTTGCCCTGCGCGAACCGCTCCTCGTAGCTGGCGGCCACCCAGTACCGCGAGGAATCCGGCGTGTGCACCTCATCGCCGACGCAGAGTTTTCCCTCGGCGTCGTAGCCCATCTCGTATTTGGTATCGACCAGAATAAGCCCGCGCTTCGCAGCCACTTCCTGTCCGCGCCTGAACAGCGCGAAAGCGCAGTCGCGGATGCGGGCGATCTCCTCGGTATTCGTCACGCCGAGTTCCACCAGCCCCTCCGGGCTCATCGACACGTCGTGTCCCGTCTCCGGCTTGGTCGAGGGAGTGAAGATCACCTTCTCCAGCTTCTGGTTTTTCTTCATCCCGTCGGGGAGCGCGTTGCCGCAGAAATTGCGTTCGCCCTTCTCGTAATTCACCCAGGCCGACGTGGATGTCGAGCCGGTGAGGTACGCGCGGACGACCACCTCGAACTTCACCATCTTCAGTTTGCGCGCGATCGTGACGTTGGGATCGGGCGACGCGACGACGTGCGTCGGCATGACGTCCTTCACCTGATCAAACCACCAGTTGCTCAGCTGGTTGAGCACCTGCCCCTTGAGGGGGATCGAGCACCACTGGTAATCGAATGCCGACTGGCGGTCAGTGGCGATCAGCACGATCTGCGTGCCCAGGTCGTACACGTCGCGGACCTTGCCGGCGTACTTTTTGCCCAGGAAGGGAAAATCAGTCTCGGAGAGGGTTTTGGTCAGGAACGGCTTGATGGCGGAGGGATCAATCATGTCCGCATCATAGGGAGCGTCCGCGACGCCACGCAACCGTCGCCACTTTTCTTGACTGTTTTTATAAATGAAGCCGAATGTACATCACTCGGGAGACGCGTCTTGCCCGTGGCTCTGCATGCTCCTACGATGCGAACCGCAGTATTGCCTCGCGCAATCGTCATCTTTCCCCACATTCCATGGATACTCCGACCCCGTCGCCCCGTCCGACCAAGGCCCGCCCGTTGTCCTTGCTCGCCATCGTCGCGCTTGTCGCGCTCGTCATCGTCATCGACATGCAGCGCCGCGCCGCGGAGCAGCAGCTCCAGGCATTGTCCGTCCGTCTTGAGCAGGTGACGTCCGGCGGCAACCAGGCCCAGAACCGCGAGGCGGCCAAGGCCATCGTCGACAAGGTCCGCAAGCTCTACACCCTGCCCGCCGACATCGAGCCGACCGTCGCGACGATCGTCGATGTGGATGAGCTCCGCAAGCGGAATCCCTTCTACAACAAGGCCGAGAACGGCGATTATCTCATCGTCACGACCGAGCGCGCGATCCTCTACGATCCGGATAACAACGTCATCCTCGACGTCGTCCCCGTCCAGATCCAGCAGGAGGCTCCCGCCGAGGAAGGCGCACAGCCGCCGGCCGAAGAGACCCAGCCCTGATACGCATTCTTCAACCGACACGCCCGCACCCCAGGTCGCGGGCGTTTTGGTATATGTCAGCGCGGCTCGCGCAATTTGTAGACGCCCAGGATCTCCACGCCGTCCACCCGCACCGAGACGACCGGAGATTTAGCCGCCCGCTCCGCGTAGTGCCAGCGGTGATTGGTGAGGTGATACGTCGCCTTGTCGCGGTCCGTGAGTTCCACGCGCGCACGGTCCTGTTCGTCCAATGCCTCGGCGTTCAGTCTCCCGGGATCATTCTCCATCGAGAGCGCGATGCGCTCGCTCTTATCGGTCCGCAGAAGCATCTCGATCGCCTGGCGGTACGAGAGACCCCAGTAGTCCAGTTCGAAGCGTCCGTCTGCGCCCGCGATGCCGCCTGTCAGCCAGGAGAAGTACAGGTTCCCGTAGGGATGATTGCGGATCAGGAAACTCATGGTGCCCGCGCACGAGACGGCGACGACGATCCCGAGCAGCGTCGCAGCGAGGCGCGCGTCGCCGAGGATGCGGCCCAGGCACGAGACGGCGGAGCGCAGTCCGAGGACCGCGAGCAGCAGCAGGGCTGGATAAATGAAGAACACATGGCGCCATCCGTCATACACCACCGATTTCCCGACGATGACGGCGATCACGGGCACGAAGAACCATAGCAGCACGGTGATCTCGGCTCGCATCTCGCGCAGCGCACGGAACGGCCGACGCACGGCGGCCCAGAGCACCGTCGCGCCGCCCCAGAGGAACAGCGCGGTGTAGAGCACCGGCGTCGTGACCGCGATCCACACCGGAAGGTAGTGCCACGGGAGTTCCGAAGAGGACACGTACTTGCCCAGGTAGAACACGTCCTGCCCCCACGGATACTTGCCCATCCGCTCGAATGCCGCGACGAACTGGCCGACGGGATCGAGCCACAGCACCGGCCAGAAGAGAATCGTCAGGAACACCGTTCCGGCAAGCCATCCGCAGAGCATCCCCAGCGGACGCACGAGGCCTTCGTTCTTGCGCTCGCGCACGAGATCGTAGAGGAGCCACAGAAGGGTCAGGATCGGCACGAACACGCCGACGATGCGGGTGTCGATCGCCAGAGCGCAGGCGAGTGCATGCGCGGCCGCCCGGCCGGGAGTTTTTTTGTCGATGAACCGGACAAGCGTGTACATGCTCACCGTGAAGAGCGCCATGAGCGGGATGTCTTTGGTGTTGTAGAAGGCGTCAGTGACGATGCGCGGACTCAGGATCAGCAGTGCGGCAGTGAGGAGCGCGGGCTTCCAGTCTTTGAACAGCCGACGGGCCAGCAGGTACAGGAACACGGAGCCGGTCCAGAAGAGCAGGAAGGTCCCGAGGTGGCGCAGGAAGTGCACGTCCCGCGCGTCGATGAGGCCGGCTGTCCTTTTGGCTGCGGTGAGGGCGAATTCGACCGCCGGGCCGTGGTACTTCTCGTGATGACCCAGCAGACCCTTGTCCCCAAGGAACACGTAGTCATACACGGCGCGGCCGTAGTCCTGCTGATAGAGTTCGTCCCATGGGATGCCGTACTGACGATGCAGCGAGACACCCGTGAGCAGCGTGCAGGCGAAGAACGCGACGACGATCCAGCGCGCATGGCGCTCGGCCCACACGCGGATGGCGGAGAAAGACAGGCGCGGCAGTGCGGAGGATTTACGCGCCATTGGCGACGAGAAGAATAAACAGCGACGCGGCGGCGATGTATCCGACGAGCACGATGTCCGCGGCGGTGCGTCCGCCGCGCGGGAACACACCCCGGCCGCGCACGGCGTAGTAGAAGAGCGGCACGACGATGAGCGGGATGAAGCGGTAATCCTGGTTGGGGCTGAACGGCGACTGCAGGCGGTAGGCGAAGGCCGCGGCAAGCAGCAGGAACAGCGTGCACAGGAGCGGGAAGGTCCGGCGCCATCCGCGGCGCACCTCGCGCACGATGCCGCAGGCGGCCAGACCGCAGACGCCGAGGCCGAGCAGATGCGTCAGCATCGTCAGGCCGCGCAGCCGGACGCCGAAATCCCATTCTCCCACGTGGCCGGATTTGAACAGGTATTCCCAGAAGAACTGCCGTCCCGAATTGTCGCTCCAGTTACCGGCATAGGGGATCGCCAGCAGCCTGAACGGATTGAAGGATGCGAGATGGCCGAGGGTGTTTTTCACCTGAAGGCCGTGATTGAGGCGATTGCCGACAATGAAGGTTTCCCGTTCGATGCCGAACCGCAGGACAAAGAACCAGCCCGCGATTGCCGCCACGATCCCTCCGCCGATGAGTGACAGGCGCACGCGCGTCTTCCACGACAGATCGCTGCGGATGAGCATGCACAGCGCCATCACGGGGATATACGGCAGCGCGTTGCTCTTCGTGAGGAGCGACAGTCCCAGCAGCGCGCAGGACGCGTACCAATCCTGTTTTTTGCGGTCGCTCCACCACTTCAAGAGAAAGCCAAACCAGAGCAGCGAGACGAGGATAAAGAGCGTGTCATTGGTGATGCGCGACGCGAAGAAAACGAGTCCCGGGAAGGCTGCGCAGAGCCCCGTGTACAACAGGATCTCCCACCGGTCGGTTTTGTTTTTAAGGAGCGTGCGTCCGATCCACAGCAGCGCGCCGAGGGACGCGATGGAGATGAGAATCGAGAAGCCCCGCACGTCATCCAGAATCAGCTCGCGCGCGCGGTTCGCCATCGTCGCAATGCGCATCCAGACGCCTGTGATCAGGTAATAAAGCGGAGGCTGATAGAACTCCCATCCGCCCTGGGCCGGCGGCATGTGCAGATGCTGCGCGATGTAATCCACGTATTCGATGTGCCCGTCCCAGTCATAAGCGCGCACGGAGTGCTTCGTGAGCAATCCGTAGAAGACGCGCAGGAGCGAGCCGAAAAATATCGCCGCTAACAGCAATCGGTCCGTCACGTCATTCCGGCGCGTGGCGAGCATGAACGCGAACCACCCGATCCACGCGATGATGATGAGCAGAGTGACGGTTACCAGGGGGTCGCCGAGCGACGGCACGATGTCGAATGTCAAAATGCCGCCGAAGTCGCGGAGCCGGACATCCAGTCTGTTCTCGCCCGTGCGCAGATACGGTCCCAGGTCGCGCGGCTGGCCCGAAGTGTCGCAGTCCGGGAATTTTCCGCCGAGCATTTTCCCGTTGATGGTCAGGCTCTGGATGCAGTCGTCGACGGGCAGGCGGAAGCGCGTGGGGCGGATGTCCGACAGATCCATCGTGATCCGCAGATCGACGTACTCCGCGTCTGAGGGTCGGTTGATGGGGAACCGTACCGGAATCTCGCGCCCGCCGCGCACCTCCGTCACCCGGGTGATCTGCGGCGAAAAACGGACCCAGCAGGCCGTCAGCAACACGACACCCGCGAGGAACAATACGGTGTTCGCCAGAAGCTGCCGGTCGCGGAGGAGGCGCTGCATCCGGGACACTATACGAATTTCCTGCTGCCACGACGAGGGACAGCTGATTGGACAGGATGGGAATCACGCGCAGAACAGCCGGAAGCCTCAGATCAGAGAGAAAAGATCATTCCCCGATGCTGACGGAATCCGCTATGTACTCCATTTGATCGAAGTACGGCACATAATCAGTCATTCTCCATCGCAGTGTGACACGCGTGTTATTCCTTGCGTCGAAGCAATAATCCGCCTGCTGCTCGTTATCGACATTCTGGATGACTTCGCGATACGAAATACCCGGGCCATCCGGTGTGATCATGCGATTCATGATATTTTCGGAGGCGAACTGCGTCCCGCACGAACCATCAATACTGGAATTGTCATCTTTGATGCTTAAGGGATAGTCCTCATAGACATACACGGTGAAATCCGGGCCGATATCTTTAGGACAGTGCACCGAAATCTCATGGCGTGTCGGAGGAATGGTGCCCGAAATCTGCTCTCCTTTGTCTTTTCTCAACTGTGCGGCATTGGGACCCGAATCGGTCCATGTGCACCGCTGCGACGTGATCTTGTCTATTCTGAAACCATACTGCGGGAGGACAAAGACGTCGTCCCGCGTCTGCAGGAAGGACTCATAGGTTCTTGAGGGCTTGTCTGTCACCACCGCTCTGAGCCTATAGATCATTTCCGCCAGTTCTCCGCGGGTGATGTATTGATCGAGACGGGTGATGCTGAGGGGAATGGCCTGGCGATCAGCCAGCGCGCGGACATAGGCCTCGTACCAGACAGCTCCTTCTGCACCCGTAAAATCAAGGGCTTTATCAAGGATCTTGGCTGTTTCAACGAAATTCACGGGTGCCGCGGGACGGAATGTGCCGTCGGGATACCCTTCCACCCATGCGTCAGGATCCCACAGCACGCTGCAGAGATAGGTTCCATACCAGGAATTTTCGTCCACATCAGGAAAATGCCTCGTAAACGTGCAGCGGAAATCGGGAGTGGGTGGCCGGACACTGAGGACCAGAATCTTGAGCAGCTCCGCCCGATTGATGGTCTGATCGGGACGGAATGTCCCGTCCGCGTATCCGCTGACGATGCCTCTCTCCTGAACGTAGGCTATAGCCTGGGCATTTGGATGCACCGAAGGAACGTCGCTGAACATCGCGAGGGCCGGCCAAGGCACTGCAAGACAGATGCCGGCGATGGTCGCGACTGCGTGCACGCGGTATGTCATATTTCATGGTGGCGGATAATCGGCTCAATTATAACCGTCCGGGGATCACATTCAATCCGATGTCATTGACTACCTGACTTCGGAATGCACCTGCATCCCCGTCAGCCGTACCATCCTGAGAATTTCCCCGCGATCCGACGAGTCCGGGAAGGCGGACTTCCCCGGTCACCACGTGGTCTTTTGCAGGTCTTTCCATGCATTGCGCGCGCAACGCGGACAACGGCATGGGGCTGGACAGGATCGGATCCTGATGCCGCCATACCCTCTCCTACATTGTCAGGAAGCCGAAAAATCGCTATCATACGGGGAATGTCCGGCAAAAAAACACACACAATTCCGCACCCCTGGCTGTTCCTGGTCCTCATCCTGGTGACCGGTCTCTGCGTGCGCCTGTCGTACATCGCCGTGCCGGGCCACTGGTGGGACACGGCGGTCGACCAGAACTGGATGCAGAGCGCCGTGCAGCTCGGCATCGGTCCGTCTTACGAAAAACAGGTGAGCGGCAACACCTTGCCGCAGTATCCGCCGGGATGGCTCGCGGTGATGTCCGTCGGCGGTTACGCCTACAAGGCCTTCGTCTCGCCGCAGTACGTCGTCCAGCAGCCAGTGCACCTCGGCTTTGCCAAGGCGATGCCCGTGTTCGCCGATCTCGCGAGCTGTCTGCTTCTGTACCTGCTGATCGCGGGCTGGAAAGGCAGGCGCGCGGGCGTGCTCGCGGCGTTCGTCTACGCGCTGCACCCGGCCGTCGTCTACAACTCGGTGATCTGGGGCCAGACGGATTCGCTCCACACGGCTTTCCTTCTGCTTGCGGCGCTCGGATGCGTCCGTGGACGGTGGGCACTGGGAGCCGCCGCTGCGGCGTTCGCCTGTCTGATCAAGCCGCAGGCCATCATCTACGTGCCGCTGTTTCTGTTCATCATGCCGTTGCGCCTCGGGCCGGTGCTTGACGTGTTCAACGGGACGGCGATCGCCGCGCTGCTCACGCTGATGCCCGCGTGGCTCAGCGGTACGCTCGATCGCGTGATGGGTGTGTACCTCAGCTCCGCCGATCACATGAAGCATGTCTCGTGGAACGCGTACAACCTGTGGTGGGCGATCCTCGGTTCGAACGCGTGGAACATGGCGGCCTCGGACAAATTCCTGAGTTTCCTGCCCTACGGCAGGATCGGCCTCATACTCTTCGGGTCATGCTATCTGCTTCTCTTCTTTGCGCACCGCGCGCGACTGCGCCGCATGCCGCTCGCCAGCGGAGGAGGGGACCTGCTCACGGCTCTCGCCTTCGTCACGCTCGCGTTCTTCCTGTTCTCCGCGGGCGTGCACGAGCGCTATCTCTTCTCATTCGCCGCCTTCGGCCTGCCGCTGCTCTTCACCGGACGGCGCGGCATCGCCATCTACTGCGGCGCCTCGATCGTGCTGTTCTTCAACCAGCTGATGGTCCTGCCCGGCAGCGTCACGGGAAAGATGCTCGCAGCGACGTACCAGGGCCTGCCCGTCCTGCTGTCGATTCTGCTCCTCTCGGTCTTCGGATGGTTCGCCTGGGCTGTATGGCTGGGTCGTCCGGCGCTCAGGGCCGTGCCGGCGTTTTGGCGCTTCCCGCGCCGCGCGCGGCATTTTCTGTGGGGCGCCTGAGGTCGTCCGGTCTGCGCACCGCCACCGTGTAGTCCCCGAAACGCTGCTGGATGAAACTGTATTTCATCAGCCAGGGTTCTTCGTCGCGCGTGATGACGAGCGTGTCCGCACTGTTGCGGCATTCGTTGAGGCCGAAGACGAAGCGACCGACGGATGCCACGCGTTGGAACTCGGCGCCCGGGTTCTCGTATACGACGGTCCGCAGGTATTCGCGCGGGTGCATTCGTGTCGCCACCAGTGCCGTGACATAGGGCATGTTCGGCGCCCGCGTCACGCAGATCGTGCCCCCGGTTTTGTCATGTGCGTAGGCGAGTGCTTCAGCGAGGCCATGGAAGAATTCCTTGTTCGTCTGATGCCGGTAGACCGTGAAGTAATCGCGCGTGAACATTCCAAATGACACGATCGTGAGAATGGCGAGCACGCCGATGACCGATGGCCGATGCCGGAGGAAGAGCACACCTCCGGCGATGCAGAGCAGCAGAGGGAAGAACAGGATGTTTAGATGATGAATGTTGGGCGTGAGAATGCAGCCGATGACCACGCCCGTCAGCAGCCAGATCGCCATGAGCGTGAGCGGATCGTAGTGCGCGAGCACGCGTCTGGCGCGGGTGATTCCCGCCAGGAACCCGAGCAGCGCGAGCGGCATCGTCCACAGATAGATCGCTCCGTAGCCGTTTACTGCGTCCGAGGCGAAGCCAGCGGCGTCCTGCGTCAGAAGGAACTGCCAGAATTTTCCGATGTTGCTGATTGCGCGCTCCATCGGCGTGCCGAAGAAGGCCGTCACCGTCTCATACCTCGGCACCCCCGGTAGTCGGGGAATGCTGAAAAACGGCGTGATGATCGAGGGCAGACGCAGCAGGTTGATCTGCAGAAAGAGCGCGATGGGTACCGACACGATCACAAACGCTCCCGTTCCCCACAGCAGCTCCGTCTTCGAGATTCTCCTGTGCCACAGCAGATACGCCGTCGACACCGCCAGGAACAGCGGGGTCGCCACGTAGGCCGTCCCGTAGGCGTAGAGCGTCACGCCGAACACCGCGCAGGCCAGGGGATAGATCCATTTCTTCTCTCCGGCATGCAGCAGCAGAAACACGCCCAGAAGAAACACCGGCGGCAGCAGATTACTCTCCAGTCCCCACCGCGAGAGCATGATGTGCCACGGACACACCGCCAGCAAAAACAACGCCAGCACGGCCGTCTTCTCCCCGGCGATCTTCCTCACCGTCGCGTACCACAGCGGCAGCGTCAGCAGCCCCGCCAGCAGGTTCACGATCCGCACCGAGAACACGTTCAGCCCGAACAGCCAGATGAAGGGCATGCTCAGGTACGACGCCAGCGCGTTCATCCCCGATCCCCACGCCACCAGGAACACGGGGAAGGGGAACCCGTTGCGGTCGATCCCGTAGTGCAGCAGCGACCATGCGTCATACCCCATAGAGGCTTCGTCCTGGTTCATGCCTCCTGGAATCTCCCCGAAATGCCAGAGCCGGACGAACACGCCGACTGCCAGGATCAGCACCGGCAGCCAGCGCGGCGCCGATGCACGGAGGTCGCGCAGGATGTCGGCGGTGTTGCACGAGAGAAGGGCCATCCGGGCCCGGCCGAAGCGTGTCTCTGCACGGAGACGCATGTCGGTCAAGACGGTAGCGGGGCGGGGCTGCGCTTTCAATTCGGCTTGCGGATGGGATACCCCACTATATAGCCGCCGTAGTTTTCCATCCTCAACGACCGGCCGCGCACGCGCTCCGCTTCGTCCGGATCCATCACGTATGCCTCATACGAACCGAGACAGCTGCGCAGTCCGAACGAATACCGGCCGAAGGATCTCACCTGCTCGGATTCCCCGATCCGCCGTCCGATCAGCCGCGTTTCCAGGTATTCGCGCGGTGGGATCTTCATCTCAAACAGCACGTGGATATACGGGAAGCTGTACGGATCCGATTCATCCGTGACGCAGATACGCCCGTCCGTTCCCTCGCTCGCGCCGCGGATCGCCAGGCCGAGCGATTCCCGGAATTGATAGTTGATCGACAGCGCGTAGTTGCCGAAGTATGTCCAGGTGAAGCCGACGAAGCAGAGCAGATAGAGCCCTATCACGGCTTTTGCCACGAACGGCGTGCGCCACAGTTCCAGCAGCCCGAGCGCCGCCAGGTACAGGACCGGGAGCAGCAGCAGGTTGACCCGGTTGAGGTTGGGGAAGAGTACTATCGACATCGCAAACGCCGAGATCGTCCAGAACAGCATGAAGCTGGTGGGCGCGTAGGCGCGCAGCGATGTCCGCATCGAGCCGGTCAGCAGGATCAGACCCAGCACCGCGAGCGCTGGTGTCCACGGATAGAGCGCACCGATGCCTGGAATCACGTTCCATAGCAGGCCGTCGCCCATGGTCAGCACCGTCCACACGTTTACGGCCATGTCGATGGCGTATCGCAGTGTGTAGTCATCAAAGAGCACCGAGACCGTCTCATACCTCGGCACCCCCGGTAGTCGGGGAATGCTGAAAAACGGCGTGATGATCGAGGGCAGACGCAGCAGGTTGATCTGCAGAAAGAGCGCGATGGGTACCGACACGATCACAAACGCTCCCGTTCCCCACAGCAGCTCCGTCTTCGAGATTCTCCTGTGCCACAGCAGATACGCCGTCGACACCGCCAGGAACAGCGGGGTCGCCACGTAGGCCGTCCCGTAGGCGTAGAGCGTCACGCCGAACACCGCGCAGGCCAGGGGATAGATCCATTTCTTCTCTCCGGCATGCAGCAGCAGAAACACGCCCAGAAGAAACACCGGCGGCAGCAGATTACTCTCCAGTCCCCACCGCGAGAGCATGATGTGCCACGGACACACCGCCAGCAAAAACAACGCCAGCACGGCCGTCTTCTCCCCGGCGATCTTCCTCACCGTCGCGTACCACAGCGGCAGCGTCAGCAGCCCCGCCAGCAGGTTCACGATCCGCACCGAGAACACGTTCAGCCCGAACAGCCAGATGAAGGGCATGCTCAGGTACGACGCCAGCGCGTTCATCCCCGATCCCCACGCCACCAGGAACACGGGGAAGGGGAACCCGTTGCGGTCGATCCCGTAGTGCAGCAGCGACCATGCGTCATACCCCATAGAGGCTTCGTCCACGTTGAGGCCGCCGGGCACCGACGGGAATTGCCACAGGCGCACGGCGAATCCGGCGAAGAGGATCAGCGCGAGCAGATTGTGCCTCTTTCCCAGCGCCGTGCGCGCAGCCGACAACAGTCGTCGTGCGTCGATCATGAGAGCATCTTCAGAAGGCGGATGATGCCCATCTTTGCCGCCTGGCGGTGGGCCGAGGCGCCCGAACGCGCTGCGATCTCGCTGCGGTGTTCGTGGTAGTACTCGTAGGCTTTCCAGAGCATGTCTTCGTTCTTCAGCGTCGGCTTCCAGCCCAGCTCGCGCTTGATTTTGGCCGTATCGAACACGAAGTCCTCCGCGATCATTTTGTACTGGTACGGCCCGAGGGGCGAAAGCTTGAGTGCGTAGGCGAGGCGCATGCCGGGCAGCGCGATCCACCGGGGGAAGTTCGCGACGCGCGCCCCGGTTCCGGCTTTGTCGACGAGCGACTGATAGACGGCCTTGAACGATTTCACGTCGTCGGAGCCGATGTTGAATACGCCGCTGCCCTTGTATTCCAGCGCACGGACGAACGCGTCGATCAGATCCTGCGCGTAGATAAACTGATATGTGTTGTTGCCGCCGCCCACCACCCACACGCGGCGGCCCTCATCGATGAACTCAAACAAAATCGCCAGCAGTCCCAGTCGTCCGCTGTCGATGATCGTCGGGCAGCGGAAGATCACGGGCTCCAATTTGTCGCCGTAAGACAGCAGGATCTTCTCGCCTTCCCACTTGGAGCGGCCGTAGATCTCCACGGGCTTGGGTTCGTCGTCCTCGCGCACGGGCCGTCCGAAGTTTTCGCCCCACAGGCAGTTGCTGGAGGTGAAGACGATCTTCCGGACGCCCGCTTCCACCGCGCAATCGGCCACGACGCGCGTGCCGTCGACGTTGGAGGTCCAGAGCATGTTTGTGTCCTGCACGGCGTGCGCGAGCATCGCGGCGCAGTGGCAGACGCCGTCGAACCGGTTTTCGGAGAACAGCTTCTTCATCAGTTCCCGGTCCCGGATGTCGCCACGGACCGAGGTGCAGCCCGTCACGGGTGAGGGGTCTTCTTCCAGATCCACGTTCACACAGCGATGTCCCCTGGCGCACAGCGACTGCTTGAGCAGGCTGCCGAAGAATCCCGAACCGCCGGTGACCAGGTACGTCGACACCCGGGCATGATGACAGAGCGGTCCCTGACGGCAAAGTCCGCCTGTTCTGTCGCATAAACCCTGCTTCTTGCGATTGACACTCCCAGCTCGACTGCGGATGATTGGCCTATGGAGAAGCAAACACTGTCTCTTGTTCTCCCGTGCTTCAACGAAGAGGCCAACATTGAGCGGACTATCCGCGACACGAACGCCTGGTTCGACCGCACGGGCACGACGGGAGAGATCATCGTCGTCAACGACGGATCGTCGGATGATTCCCAGAAGATTCTGGAGAGCCTCCGCCCGGAAGTGCCCCGGCTGAAAATCGTGCGTCACGAAAAAAACCGCGGATACGGTCTGGCGCTGCGCAGCGGCCTGGATGTCGCGACGATGGACATCGTCGGCTTCATGGACAGTGACGGCCAGTTCCGCCCCGAAGACCTGGAATTGCTGCTGCCACACCTGGAGGCGTATGCCTTCGTCACCGGCCGCCGCCGACGGCGCGCGGATTCTGCCGTTCGCAACGCCTTTGGCAAAGTGCTCGGCCTGATGAACTGGGTCGCGCTGGGCCTCTGGGTGCGCGACGTGAACTGCGGCATGAAGCTCTTCCGCCGCGAGATCTGGCAGCGCGTCCGACCGACGCACGGGGTAGAGAAGCTCTTCAACACCGAACTGTTCCTGCGACTCAAAGAGGAGGGAGTCGTCTGGAAAACCATCGACGTGCCGCACTATCCGCGCACGGCCGGCAGCCCGACGGGTGCAAAGCCTTCCGTCATCATTCGCATGTTCTCGGAGCTCGGCGATCTGCGGAAATCCCGCCGGCAGCGTCGGCGTGCCCGAAGAGCGGCGAAAGGCGGAGCCTGACGGTTTCTGGTACCATGCCGGGTCATGAGCAAAGCGCGCCCGGCTTTTCGTGGGTTACATGTGCAGATCGAACTCGTTGTGCTTCTCCTGGCTGCCGCCTGGTTCACGTTCAACGTGGGTATGCCGGATGGCTACAACGGACGGATCTGTTGCGATTCGGTGGGATACATCGACATCGCGCGCAGGCTTGAATCGATCCCCCAGATCCTGCAGCACTACGACTATCGCACGCTCGGTTATCCGTTGTTCCTGCGGCTGCACACGTTCCTGATGGAACCGCTCGGCCTCGCGTCAGCGGACGGATGGACAGCGACACGCGCTTCGCTCTTCACGGTCTTCATCCTCTTCGTGGCGTCGTCGTATTTTCTGTACCACTCGTTCCGCCGCAGGGGGATACAGATACCCCGTGCCGGATTATGGCTTCTTTTGCTCCATCCCGGTCTGATCGGCAATGCGGCTTTGCCGCTGAGCGATATTCCCGCCCTCATTCTGGTGATGACCGTGGCGGGCTGTCTGCTGCGTCTGGAATGGAAAGCGGACCGTCTGGGCATCAGCCTGTGCGCGCTGATCGGAGTGCTCTGCGGATTGCTGGTGCTCACCCGCACGGTCTACTACCTGCCTGTGCTCCTGATGTTCGCGCTGTCTCTGGCGGTCGCCGCGTTCGTGAGTGCCAGGCGACGCACGGCGTTGGTCGTGTTGCCGCTTGTCTGCATTGTGTATTTCGGCGCCGTCACCGCGCCCCGGATCGCCGCGTGCACCCGGCACGCGAAAACACTCTGCTTTGTTGCGCCGCAGGACCGGGACAAAAATCTTCGCTTCCTTGTCGATGCCAGCGGCCCCGGACCGCGCACGTATGGCGTTCTGCGCTATGCGGAGAACGGGAAATTCGAACATTACTCGACGACGGTACCCGATCCGCTCTTTCTGAAACATTTCCAGTGCCTGCCGCACGATCAGCCCTACCTTCGGGGATTCGCCAGGTGTTATCTGAAGAATCTGCCGCTGCTGCCGGTTTACATGGGCAAGAAGGTGATCGGGCTGTTCGATAACTTTCACCGCAGTGCCTACGGTGCGGTTCTGACGACTACGTGGGAGATCGCGGTGAGCCGCGCATTTGGGACGATGGGATGGATCGGCTTCTGGTGTGCCTGGGGCATCGTCATCGTGCAGGCATGCAGGCGCCGCCTGGATGTCCGTCTGGCGTTTCTTGCGCTCTTTTGCGGTGCGTACCTTGGCCTCAGCCTGCTGGTGTCCATCGAGGCGCGGTACGGCTTTCCGTTCGTGCCGTTCTCGCTCTTCGCCTTCACCTGGACGTTTGCGTGGGCGATGAAGAAACAGACGACAGCGGCGGTCGTGATCATGATCGCCTGCATCCTCGCCGGAGCGGTTTTCCTCTCACAGACAGCGGCATGGGACCAGGACGATCCGCTCCTGCTGCACGGGGCGCCCGGGGGGCTCTGATCACTCTCCCGGTCTCTTGCTCGGGATCACGAGCGGGCTGTTCGCGTCGCAGTTCACGCAGTGCAGTTCCCAGAGCGGCAGGAGCGCGCGGCGAGTCACCTGCTCGTCACTCATCGGCTCGTAGTAGGTCAGCGGGCGGTAGAACTGGAACGACAGGAAGATCAGCGCGGCGAAGACGATGAGACCGATGGACCGGGCGTTCTCGCTGATGACCTTGCGGCCTACGGTCTGCAGTTCGCCGACCACGAGCGCGAGCACGATCATGCCGAGCTGCAGCGGGATGAAGTAGTGGTACAGATACATCACGCGCGTGATGCGGCTGACAGCGATCATGTAGCAGATGTAGATGCCCACGAAGAGCGCCATCAGGAAGCGGTGGCGCAGCGGCTGCTTGGGCGGGAAGAACACCGAGGCGAGCAGCATCGCGCTGGCGACGCAGAGGCCCAGCAGTACGCTCCACCAGACCACGGGGTTGGATTGCAGGTAGAGGTAGCGGTAGTCCTTGCCGTCCGGCGTCTCCCAGCGGTAGTTGATGGACCGCGCGCCGAGCGGCCAGAAGTAGAACGGGCTGCCGTTCTCATCCTCTTTGCACAGATCCAGCCGCGGGGCGCCCGCGTTGTAATGCCCGACGAACCGGAGCGAATCCGCGAGCATCGTCGGGAAGGCCAGCGGCGAGGCGCTCTGCCCTTTGATCAGGATCAGCTGGTACGCGTCGGACGCCTGGTAGTAGCCGTTGTCCGGCAGCTCGGGGTTCACCTTGGAGCCGAGCGCAAAGTGGATGTACCACACGCTGCAGTACACCAGCAGGAATGCGCCAAGCGCGAAGCCGGCGAACCGCGCGGTGCGCCCCCAGTCGTTGCGCATCTTCCAGAGCAGGGCGGGGATGAGCAGAATGAGAATCAGACCGAGTACCTTGGTCGTGAGCACGAGACCCAGTGACGCGCCGAACGCGAGCGACAGGCCGATGAACATACCCAGGCTCGCCCGGCGATACTCCAACAGCAGGAAGAACACGAGCAGATGCAGCGCGACGAAAAACAGCAGGGGCCCCTCCAGCATCGCTCCGCGCGCGTGCACTACCAGCGCGTTATCAAAAATATAGAGGAATGACAGCAGGCAGGCGGTGAGCGGATTCCGTCTGCTCAGGAAATAGAAGATCAGGAAGAACAGCGGCGCCGCAAGCCAGGAGAGAAAGGCGGAGAAGAACCGGTATCCCACGAACGAGAATCCTTTGGGGAAGTTGGTGCCATAGTCGGTGCCGAGGAACTGATCCGTGCGCGCGTTGGGACGGAAGATCACCTCGCCCGCGGCTACCAGGAGTTTGCCGAGCGGCGGGTGCTGCTCCATGAAGTACACGCCGTGCAGGTATTTCTGGGCGGATGCTATGTGATAGTTCTCGTCCCAGAAGACGTAGGGCGGATTCCAGTAGTTGTGGAAGAACGTCAGGTACGACAACACCGTCACGAAGCCTAAAAACGCCAGAACATGCCAGCGCTTCCATTCCGTCTTGGCGACGGGGGCGGACGGGGCGGTGCGAGGAGGCGAAGCAGGTGTCACGCCCGCCGAGACTACACGAGCCGCCGTTCCCGGCAAAGGCACGCCGGCTTGCGGCCCGGTTTGCCGCCCCCGCAGGGCTCCGCGCGAAATCGCCGTTATCCGTTTCCCGCAGGCCCGTCGCGCTGCTATCCTTTGTCCGTGCCCAGCGCCCCGTACCGTCCTCCGCAGCGCAGCCGCCAGCAATGGCTGCTCAGCCTTCTCTTGTTCAGCGTCCTGATTTTCCTCTCGTTCATGTTCCTCATGAACCCGCAGCGGGACGAGGAGCGCAAATACGCGGACGCCAAGGAAGTGCCGATCTCGCGCATCACCCAGGGGTATGCCGAAGGCGAGTTCAAGGAGATCATCATCCGCGATAACAAGGTCTACGCCACCGTCGCCAAAGATGACAGCGTGCTCCAGTCGTACAAGGAGGCCGACGACACCGTCAGCCGCCTGGGCTGGAACGATCCCAAGAACAAGACCGTCGTGAACATCGAGAACCGCGAGGCCGCCAACATGTTCTTCGCCATCCTTCCGGACCTTCTCTTCTTCCTGCTCATCATCTCGGGCGTGATCTGGCTGTTCCGCGGCATTGCCCGGAGCCAGTCGACCGCGCTCAGCTTCGGCAAATCCCGCGCACGCATCGCCGATGCCAAGCAGGTGAAAACGCGTTTCTCAGATGTCGCCGGCGCGGATGAATCCAAGGAAGACCTCGTCGAGGTCGTCGACTTCCTCAAGAACCCCAAGAAGTACACGTCGATCGGCGCCAAGATCCCCAAGGGCGTCCTGCTCGTCGGCGCTCCCGGCACGGGAAAAACCCTCCTCGCCCGCGCGGTCGCCGGAGAAGCGGGTGTGCCGTTCTTCTCCATTGCCGGTTCCGAATTCGTCGAAATGTTCGTCGGCGTGGGCGCGTCCCGCGTGCGCGACCTCTTCACCAAGGCCAAGCGCAACGCGCCGTGCATCATCTTCATCGATGAGATCGACGCGGTCGGACGCCAGCGCGGCGGCGCCGGATTCGGCGGCGGACACGATGAGCGCGAACAGACCCTCAACCAGATCCTCACCGAAATGGACGGCTTCGAGCAGGGCACCAACGTCATCGTTATGGCGGCCACCAACCGCCCCGACGTACTGGATATCGCGCTGCTCCGTCCGGGGCGCTTCGACCGCCGCATCTTCATCGACAAGCCCGACCTCGCCGCACGCCAGCAGATCCTGGAAGTGCACGGCCGCAACAAGAAGGTCGCCAAGAACGTGAAGTACGGCGATGTCGCCAAGCAGACCGTCGGCCTCACGGGCGCCGATCTGGAGAACATCATGAACGAGGCCGCGATCTTCGCCGCCAAGCGCAAGCGCCCCGCCGTCACGCAGCAGGATCTCATCGACTCCGTCGAGAAAGTCACCATCGGCGGTGAGAAGAAATCCCGCAAGCTGACGGAGAAAGAGAAAGAGATCACCGCGTACCACGAGCTCGGCCACGCCGTCGTCGGCCACCTCTGCGAGCACTCCGATCCGCTGCATAAAGTCTCCATCGTGTCGCGCGGCTCCGCGCTGGGCGTCACGTGGTTCCTGCCGCAGGAGGACCAGTACACCACGAGCAAGAGCAAGTTCATCGACGAGATCTGCGGCCTGCTCGGCGGCCGCGCAGCGGAAGAACTGATCTTCGGCGAAATCACGACGGGCGCGAGCAACGACATCGAGCGCGCCTCGCAGATCGCCCGCAATATGGCCATGAAGTACGGCATGGGCGACGACAAGCTGGGCATCGTCGCGTATGGCGAGCGCCAGGGATCGAGTTTCCTGGGCGTCGATCCGTCCATGTCGCGCAATTATTCCGAGGGCATCGCCCGCGAGATCGACGACTTCGTCCTCCAGACCGTCACCGAGCAGTACGAGCGCGCCAAGGGCTTCCTCGTGAAGCACCGCAAGAAGCTCGACCAGATGGCCGTCGTCCTGCTGCAGAAAGAGACCATGACCGTCGACGAGTTCCTGGAGATCTTCGAGGGCAAGAAGGCCAAGGAGCGTGAGAAAAAGAAGGTCGAAGAGCAGGCGCAGCCGGCGGCGAAAGACGACGATGAGGAGACAGACGACAAGGCCTGATGCTCCGGGTGGCCGGAATGTCTCGCATCCTCTATGATGCAGACCTCCCTATGGACGCGCTCTCCGCTCTCTCGCCGCTCGACGGCCGCTACGCCCCCTCCGTCGCAGCGCTGCGCGGATTTTTCAGTGAAGAAGCCCTGATGCGCTCGCGCGTCGAGGTCGAAGCGAGATACTTCCTGGCGCTCTGCGAGGAGCAGGGGATTCCCGAACTGCCCGCCCCCGGCCGCAAGGGCCGCAAGCTCCTGGAGCTCGTTGAACGCTTCGGCGAACGCGACGCGGCCGAGATCAAAAAAATCGAGGCGACCACGCGGCATGACGTGAAGGCTGTGGAGTACTGGCTCAAGGAGAAGATGAAGCGCCTCGGGTTCGGCAAACATCTGGAGTTCGTCCACTTCGCGCTCACCAGCGAAGACGTGAACAACCTGGCCTACGGCCTGATGATCCACGGCGCGCTGAAGACGGTCATCCTCCCCGCGCTCAAAGACACGCTCAAAGACATCCAGTCGCACGTGACGGCTGGCAAGAACGTCCGCCTGCTCAGTCTCACGCACGGCCAGCCCGCCACCCCGACCACCGTCGGCAAAGAATTCAAAGTTTTCCAGCTCCGCCTGGAGCGTCAGATTGCACAACTCAAGGCCTTCCGCATGCAGGGCAAGCTGGGTGGCGCCGTCGGCAACTTCTCCGCGCATCTGGCGGCGTATCCGGATATCAACTGGAGCCGATTCCGCACGCGCTTCGTCAAATCCCTCGGCCTCGATCCACTGGAAGAGACGACGCAGATCAACCCGCACGATGATGTCGCCGAGCTCTCGCACCTGATGAGCCGTATCGACACGATCCTGCTCGACCTCAGCCGCGATCTCTGGATGTACATCTCGCGCGGCGTGTTCCGCCAGAAGGTGATCGCGGGCGAAGTCGGCTCCTCCACCATGCCCCACAAAGTGAATCCGATTGACTTCGAGAATGCCGAGGGCAACCTGGGCCTCGCCACCGCGCTCTTCACGCACTTCGCCGAGAAGCTCCCGGTCAGCCGCCTGCAGCGCGACCTGAGCGACTCCACCGTCCAGCGCAGCATCGGCGTCGCGTTCGGGTATCACCTGCTCGCTCTCGTCTCTCTGCGCCGCGGCTTCTCCAAGATCTCCATGGACCGCAGCGCCATCCGCGCCGAGCTCTCCGCCCACCCCGAAGTGGCTGCCGAGGCGATCCAAACGGTGCTGCGCAAAAAAGGCGTGCAGGGCGCCTACGAGAAGCTCAAAGCCCTCACGCGCGGCCGTTCCGTGAGCGCAAAAGAGTTCGCGGGCTTCATCGATCTCCTGCCGCTGTCCGTCCACGAAAAGGACCGCCTGAAGGCTCTGTTGCCCTGAAACAGCGTTTGAGCGTGTCTCCTGACATTTGCCCGGCGTCGTATTCTTGCTACACTTTGGCCCCTCGCCCTTTTTCTCTTGTCGGTCGGAAAACAGGACACCACGTGCCGTGGTGGCGGAATTGGTAGACGCACTAGCTTGAGGGGCTAGCGCCCGCAAGGGCGTGGAAGTTCGAGTCTTCTCCACGGCACCAGATGTACAGCGTGTATGTGAGTAGAGCTTTATAAATATTTTTTCCTCGCGATGAATACCGTCATGAGCGAATTTATAGCGATCATTGCGATGGAGTGTAGAGTTGTTGCGATGTTATAAGTTTGTAGAGAAAAGAGAGTGAGAAGGTGACGCAGCACATTCATTGCATAAAGAATCGGCGTCTCCGTTCTTGGGTATTGCCATGTCTTTCGAAGCGTGGGTATGAACGCTATCACATCAATAGATACAACTGTGATAACCGAAATCGTCGGATCATTGGTGAGTGCCCATGGAATAAGACCGAGCAAAGCAAAGATCAGGAAGTAGGTGTCTTTCTTCATAATGTTCTTGAAACCATAGCGCAGAGAAAAAAGAAAAATGACGATGGTAAATGCCTCAGCGACGCCCGCGGGAATCGATCCAATACCTCCGCCCTTCATAAGCTGACCGAAAAAAGTAACGGCAGAGACAATGGACCATACAAGCCATGTATAGGGATGAGGCTGAATTTTTTTTTGAAGAACGTTCTTTAAATACGGCACATTTCCAACAATCGCCAAAATCACAGCAACGAACACCAGGAATTCTCTCATTGTTTTACTATACCAAATACATGCAGTAATCATCTGCAAAAATGCGCTACGTTGCGATGGTTGCGATGTTTTCTTGTACCAAACTCAGAGGCCGAAATATAGAATACAGTAACCCCTTGTTACCCTGCCTTTGCAAAATCCTGTGAGCAAACCCTTCTTCTCGCGCAACATCGGCGCGTCCGGCCGGTGGCTGCGCTGCATCCAGGGTCTGCTCGCGCTCATCCTCGCGGCGCTCCTCTGGTCGCCGCTGTCCATCCCGCTCGTCCTCATCGGCGGTTTTCTGCTGATTGAAGCGCTCTCCAGCTGGTGCGCCCTGCGCGCGTTGCTCGGCAAGCGCGATTGTCCGGTGCGGTGAATGCAGTTTGACTTCGCCTGCCTCGGGCGGACAATGCCCTCCATTTCATCGCGTGATGAGATGGCTCTTTCATACCACCGGAACGCCCTTCCACGCCGGCGCTTTCCCGCGACGGTGGCGGCGTGGAAGGTGTCAGTCTGATCCGAAACCCGAGGTTCCCATGCACGTGCACGCGCTTTTCGTTCTGCTCGCCTGCGCCCTGTACGGTCTCGCCAACGTGATTTT
>CAZFBZ010000011.1:27772-34332 GCA_964517345.1 uncultured Candidatus Peribacteria bacterium
GCCACCGTGACGATCCTGCTCATGGCCATCCCGTTGTTTGCGGGCGTCATGGAAGGCGTCTGGCGGCTCCGGCTCCCGACCCGCAACGAGCTGATTGCCCTGACGCTGATGGTTGCGGTCGTCCTGCTCATCGTCTTCGATCCCGCCAAGAAACCCCCGCCTCCGCCTCAGGGCCCCTGACAACGTTCCGGCCGCCCGCTTCGTCCTTTACGGGCGAGGCGGGTTTCCGGCGACTCCCAAGAGATCCGGCGCGTTGCGGCAGAGGAATTGCGCGAGCTGCTCGCCCGCTTCGCGATGGCCTTCCTCGTTCCAGTGGCCGGCGTATTGCCCCGGCGCGAAGCCGTGGAGGCCGACGCGGCGCGCCTCCGCGATCTTGCCGAGCGGTTCGGCGAGCGCGAGGACCGGAATGTCATTTGCCTTGCCCCATGCCGCCACCTGGCGGTCGGGCTCCAGCAGATCGGGCACGCCGAGCTTGGCGGCGAACGCCGCCCGGGCGCGCGGATCCGGATGCACCTGGATGCTGTTGGTGACGGTCATCACGGCCAGGCCCGCATCGTGCATGCGCGACTGGTCGGCGATCATGCCGAAGAGATGCTGCGTCGTCATCCACGCCTCCATCCAAAGACGGTCTTCCGTCGGCGATTTGTAGATGGTGTCGTTGAGCCCCGGCTCGGCGCCGGTATCGGCCGGAACCGGCTCGCCCTGCGGGCCCGCGGATGCTTTCAGATAGACCGCGTAGAGAAGCTGCGCGAGGCGCGAGCGCTGCGCGACGGCGTAGAGCCCGCGCATCACTGCCGAGTTCTGGCGCTTGAAGGCCGCGCTTTCACGGAAGGACGTGTCCTCACTCCAGGCGCCGTTGCGCTCTACAAGGTAAGGCTTCTTCGCGTCATCCTTCAGCGCGCGGACGTTATCCACCAGATCATTGCCCGAGAAGAACGCGAGCAGGACGATATCGGGCTTGTACGGCCAGGCGCGTGAGAGCTGCAGATATTCCTGGTACGTCCCGAAACCCATCACGCCGAAATTGAGCGCCTCGGGGGTGCGACCGGCGAAGAACGGGCACGAGGCCAATTCGCGTTCCGCCACGGCCCAGAAGGTCTTGCCGACATCCACCTGTCGCGCCTCGGTGTACGAATCGCCGATCACGGCGATACGTACCGTGCCTGCGGGTTTTTCCAGATCGTGCTCGCGGTCGCGCATGCCTGCGCTGTTGATGGACACCCACGCGCTGCCTTCTCCTGTGAACCATCCCTCCGCTCCCGGCAGCAGCGAGTAGCCCGTCAGTGCGTCGACCTGCATGAACGGCGGGCGGGAAAAGCCCGCCACGTGCAGCGCGAGTTCCCCGACGGCCAGACACACGATGAGCGAGAGGCAGAGCAGCACCAGGTTGCCGATGAGCCGTTGCCTGCGCTTCTTTTTCTTGGACACAGTGCCGGTATTCTAGCACGAAAACAGGTTTGGAGACCGGGCCCGTGTTGCGTATCATCCGGCCTATGGCCAATGCACAACCCGTCCCCGAGGCGCTCAGCACCCACCGCATCCAGGGTTTGCAGGACGCGCTCTTTGCGATCGTCCTGACCCTGCTCGTTTTGGAGATGCGCGTCCCCGAAGGCGGAGGCGAGGAACTCATTCATGGGCTGCAGGAACTGTGGCCGGTGTACTTCAGCTACGTTGTCACGTTCCTCAACATCGGCGTGTTCTGGGTGGGCCAGCACGCGCAGTTCTACTACATCAAGGCGACCGATCGCGTCCTCCTGTGGATTAACCTGCTCTTCATGATGTTCATCTCGGTCCTGCCCTTCACGACCGCGCTGCTCGGAGAGCATCCCGATGAGATCATCACGTATGTGCTCTACGGCCTGAATCTCATGGTTGTCGGCCTCTTCTCGTACTGGCACTGGGCCTATGCTGTCCATCATCACCGCCTCACCAACCACGATCTGACCAAAGCGACCATCCGCGCCGTGAACTTCCGCATTCTCGTGGCGCCCTTCATCTGCCTCATCGCAATCGCCGCCGCCTATATCAACACGTCCGTGAGCCTCGCGTTCTACCTCCTGCTGCCCGTCTACTACATCCGCCCGGGCAAAATCGACGAGGTCTGGCGCCGCACTGCGGTGCCGCACGAGGATTGAAAGACGGAGTACGCAGTTCTTCCTATGCCTTTGGAAACACCCGCATCGCGACCCGTCCATTGCGAGTCGATGTCGGCCGAGGAAGTACGTGCCGATACGCGCTGGCAGCATCTCTATGCGACATGTTTTCCGCCCGAAGAGACCGAGCCGCTTGATGTCATCATGAAGAGCCTGGAGCGCGATATCGCCGTGGCGTTGCGCGCGCGCGACGGGCACGAGACCGTCGGTCTGTCGTTTGTACACATGCTCGAGTCCGTTCCTGCCGGCTTCCTCGTCTATATCGGCGTCGATCCCGACCGGCGTTCGAAGGCTGTGGGATCGGAACTGTTTCGCGCTTCGGTGCGTGAGACGGAGACATACCTGCGACGCAGGGGAAGGGAACCCGAAGGATTGATATGGGAAGTGGATATGCCGGGCCAGGAAGGCCTCCCCCCCGATGAGCGCGAGAAGCGTGAACGCCGCATCGGATTCTTCTCCCGCCCGGAACACGGCGGACAGGTGCTCGATGCGTCCTACATGCAGCCGCCATTGGCCGAAGACGCCCCGTCCGTGCCCATGCATCTGATGTTCCGCCCTTCGGCACCCGGCATGCTCCCGGACCGGCCGAAGCTCGAGGCCATCGTCCGGGCGATGTACGAAGAGAAATACGGTGCCATGAACAGGATCAGCACGGAGGTGCTGGATGAGTTGCGCGTGCTCTTCGAGAAGCGGGCCTGACTCAGCCCGCCAGCAGGCGCCGGACCGCCTCCTGCCCGCTCCGGATCGCACCGTAGACGGTGCTGGCCGAATCGTCATCGATGTACGCCTCGCCGGCGAACGCCAGTCGCCCGTCGATCACCCGCTCCATCACCTTGCGCGCGCCTTCGTACCGCGGCTGACGGAACGAATATGCGGTCTTCTTCCACTTCTTCCGGTTCCACGGCTCGCGCCACTGGCTGACAATATGTTTCATCGGCCCGCTTCCGAGGATCCTTTCCAGATGCCCGCGTCCGGCACGCAGCGCCTCATCCTCCGTCATATCCTTCTGCAGGCGCCATGCGGGCTGTCCGCCCACGTAGCAGGTGAGTGCGGGGGGATTGGTGCCGTTGGGCCACCAGAGAGGAGCTTCGGGGATATCGGTCCGGATCAGCGTGACGTCGTCGTTCCAGTACGTTTTATCAAACACGTAGATCAGCTCGCACACGATCGCGTTGCCGAGCTGCTGGATCGCGTCGTGCATGTCCGACGGCAGTTCGGGCTCGAACGCGATGCGCCCGCTCTGTACTACGCCGAGCGGCGCGGTGACGACGACTTTCTGCGTCCGGACGGTGCTGCCTTTCTCGCCATGCAGTTCCATGCCGTCGGCGGTGCGCACGACGCGGCTCACCGGGCTGCCGTAACGGATGTCGCGTCCCGCGGCCATGCGCTCGGGAAGATCCGAGAAGCCACCGGGCACCAGATGGTTCTGCCCGTCGTAGGAACTCGTTTCCAGCAGGCTGTGGATGCTGAGCGCTGCCGGGTCCGCGCCGTACTCCGCACGGATCGCACTGAATACGACGTCGCGCTTGGGACTCATGCGCTTCGACAGGCCCAGATCCCGGTGGCGGAGTTCACTCTCCACAAACATCTCGACGCTCATCGGCGGGAAACGCGTGAGTTTCCGGATCTGCGCCCGCAAGTCCTCGATGAGCGTCACCACCGAGAATTTTCCCGTCTCGTCTCGCTCCATTCCCGTGTCATTCTGCCGATGCAGATACACGCCGCTCGTCTCGTCGAAGGGCCGCGTCTCGATGCCGTGACGCGCGAGCAGCGGCAGCAGGCGCGCGTCGTGCACCAGCCGCGCCCCGCACTCCACACCCGTCTCGCGGTCCGTCTGGATGCGCCCGCCCGCCCGCCCCGTCGCTTCCAGCAGAACCGCCTCTTTGCCGGTCAGGTTCTTCACTTCCTCGGCGGCGGCGAGGGCCGCGACGCCCGCACCGATGATGCCGAATTCCGCCGTGGACCGCAGGGAAGGACGCACGCAGCCGCTCACTCTACGGATGTGCCGCATGCTCTCCAATTGCGCGATGCTTCCGCCCGTCGTCCCGTCGGTCCAGTGGTCTTTACCCGCCGCGCGCGCCGGGGCATGCTTTGGCCATGTTGTCCTTCCCCGCGCTCCTCGGCCGTACCACCTCGCTCTGCAACCGCCTCGGTTCGGCAATCGCGTATGGCACGGTCGTGTTCGGATTGCTGACAATCGCAGTGCAGATCGGCCAGTGGCGCACAGTGCTTGTCCCCGTCGGGAATATCCTCCGCGAGTTTTCCAGCGAACAGGAATACGCCGCGATCGTCGCAAAAACAGAAAATCTCCGTTATGGCCCGGAAGGCCTGCAGGAGCAGGTTGCGCGCGGACTGGAACTGCTCGACAAAAAAGCGACGGCGATGGAGCCCGATAAACGCGAACTCTACCTCGCTGCGCTCCTCGACCGCGTATCGCGCGAGCTGCTGCCCGTCGTCGCGGGCTTCACGTTCCTGCTTCTCCTCGTGCATGGTGCCGCGCGCGCGTTCTTCCTCACGGTTGCCGGACGGCGCATCGGCGGGTTCTCCGCCGCCCTGCCGGAGGCGCTCAGGGTTTTGCTGCCGCTCATGGGCGTGTGGATCGCCGTCGGCGTGTGCTCGCTCCTGTGGCTGGCATTTGCTTTCCTGATGCTCGGGGTTGTCTGGCCCCAGGGATTCATCGTGGGCATCCTGCTGCTTGTCGCTTCTGCCTGGCTCTATCCGCGCCTCGCGCTTGCGCCTGCGATCCTGGCCGAAGAAGGCAGGGGCATTCTTGAGAGCCTCCGTCTGAGTTTCGAGCGGACGCGCGGCCGCTGGGGCTACGTCGTGCTCAACCTGCTCGGCATCGGCGCGATGATGTGGATGGTAACGACGATCGCCGAAGGAGCTGTCGGCCAATTGGCCTCGATGGTGCTCACGCGTTCGCCGTTCGGGGTGTTCCTCTACTGGCTGCTGCCGCTCCTGCTTGTGCTCAAGACGGCCTACGACATGGCCTTCAATATCGAACTGAGCCGCTCGTTGCACCATAAGGCGCACGCTGAGGTCGTCGCGTGATCAGGCCTGCAGCAGTTTCTCGAACGCCGCCTGGTCGATGATCTTCACCCCGAGCGTTTTCGCGTCATCCAGCTTGCTGCCGGGTTCGTCGCCAGCCAGCACGTAATCGGTCTTCTTGCTCACGGCCGAGCTCACTTTGCCGCCACGATCTTTGATCATTGTTCTCGCGTCCTCGCGGCTGAGGGTCGGTAGCGTGCCCGTGAGTACGAAGATCTTCCCTGCGAACACCTGCGGCGCCGCGCTGGCAGCCGAACGCAGGCACACGACGCCGGCTTTCTCCAGCTTCTCCAGCAGGAGCTGATGGTCTTTTTCGGCAAACCAGTCATGGAAAGCGCGCGCATTCACGTCGCCGATGCCACTCAACGCGTTCAGATCCTCGACGCTCATGTTCCGGACCGTCTTCGCCAGCTCGCCCGGCGCCACGCCGACGACGGTCGTGGTCTTTTCCTCGGGACCGAAGAGCGTCGCGGCTCCCACGTGGTCTTTTTCGGTGACGGTCAGCGTGCGCGTCGGCCAGTCGATGCGTCGCCCGAACAGGTCCGCCGTCTCGCGCCCGACATGGCGGATGCCGAGGGCGAACAGGAAGCGCTCGATGGGCACGCGCTTCGCCTTCTCGATCGACTTGAGCGCCTTCTGCGTCTTCAGTTCCTTGAAGAGCGGCAGGCGCAGGAAGTCATCTTCGGTCAGCGTGAAGAGATCGGCCGCGTCCGCGATCAGTTTCTCTTTCAGCAGCGCCTCGATCGTCTCGGATCCGAGCCCCTCGATATTGAACGCGTAGCGCGACACGAAGTGTTCCAGTCCCTGCTGGCGCACGGCCGGGCAGTGCGGATTGGGGCAGCGCAGAGCCACTTCGTCCTCCTCGCGCGTCAGCGGCGTCTCGCAGACGGGACAGTGTTTGGGGAATTTGAACGGCCTGGTGCCCGCCGGCCGCAGATGCTCCAGCACTTCCATCACCTCGGGGATGATGTCGCCCGCCTTGCGGACCACCACCGTGTCGCCGATGCGCACGTCGAGACGCTCGATCTCGTCGGCGTTGTGGAGCGTGGCGCGCGTCACCGTCGTGCCCGCGAGCTGCGTCGGCGTGAGCTGCGCGACGGGCGTTACCGCTCCCGTGCGGCCCACCTGCATCAGGATATCCTCCACCTGCGCCGTCTTCTGTTCCGCCGGGAACTTGTACGCTCTTGCCCAGCGCGGCGCCTTAGCGGTCGATCCGAGATCGCGCTGCATGCGGCGGTCGTTCACCTTCAGGACGATGCCATCGATGTCGTAGGGCAGCTTCGCGCGCTTCTTCCCGATTTCGTCAAAAAATTTCTGCGCTTCCTTCAGGTCTTTGCAGAGCCTGAAGCCCCGGTGCGT
>CAZFBZ010000012.1:0-20048 GCA_964517345.1 uncultured Candidatus Peribacteria bacterium
AGCGCTGCCCTGAAGAGGCAGGCGTAGCCAGTTCGACTCTGGCCTGGGCCACCATTATTACGACACAATTTTATAGAAAAAGAAGAGCCAGAAGGCACCGCTGAAGTTGACGCAGCCTGACCGGAAGCCGCGGAAGCGTTGGTCCGCTGATTACTGTGCATCACGAAGCCGAAAGCAGGATAAGGCGGGCACAAATTGAACTCCGCCTCAGCTTGCTCGTATAGAATATCCGCCATGAGCAACTACCACGTCATCCAGAGAGGAAAGCAATGGGCTGCGCTGCGCGAAGGAGCAGACCGAGTCGCTGATCTTTGCGATACACAACACGAGGCTGAAAAGGCCGCCAAGGAACATGCGCACAACACCGGCGGAGGCGAGGTGAAAATCCACGGGCGCGACGGCAAGATCCGTGACTCCGATACCATCTCGCCGGGCCACGACCCGTGCCCGCCACGGGATCAACGCCACTGAAGGAGCGGCTCCACCATTTGTAAGCGAAATGCAATTTTTTCCGCGACCCTGAGCGCCGAACGTGTCCAGAATGTTCGACTTTTTGGCACTCACAAATTCGGATTGCTAATATGACGGCCTTATCGGAGCGCGGGACGCCCGTGCTCTTGCTACCCCCTCCATCAATGAAGACGAATCCGAACGACGGAACGCAACTCAGTTTCACGGTCGATTTTCACTATTCACAGGGCGTTCCGCTTTGCGAAGGACTTGCCCTTGAGACGGTCGTCAGCCTCGGCATCGGAGCCAAGTACCGCATCGGCGTCCGCAAGACCAAGGACACTTGGAGCACCGTGCCGGGCCTCGAGACGCCGCAGAGGTTCGGAGATGTGAACGCGCTCATCGATAAGCGCGGCCCGTTGTGCGGGGACATTTTCCTCTTCGAGGTCTTCGACACTGATGGGCAGCAGCTCTTCCAAACTGTGTTCGACGCGAAGGCCAAGTGCCCTCCTGATGGCTACGCCTCCGACAAGCTCGTCTGCACCTCCTTCACCTACCTCTTCGCTCTCCCGGAGCAGCTGCATTCGCTCGCCAAGGAGGCCCTCGCCCGCCATGCGGCGCCGATCGGGGCGTGAGACCCAACTTCTATGCCCACAGTCCGTCGCCAACATTTCGTCAACGAGGCGTACCTTCAGCACTTCTGCGATCCCGCCCTCGATCCCCGTGCCGTCTGGCTGTACCGTCGTGAGCATGACTTCGGGCGGGACTTCGCTGGCTACACGCCCGAGATCCGGACCCCGAAGAATCTCTGCGTGCAGCGCGACTTTTACGAGGGCAGCGACCTCCCGACCAACACCATCGAAGCCCATCTCTCGAAGATCGAAGGCGACTTCGAGAGTCTCGTACAGACGAAGATCCTGAAAAAGCTCCCGCTTCTGCAGCAGGACAACAAAGTGATCGCCAGATACATAACGATGATGCAGAACCGCACTCTGGCCCAGAAGAAGCACATGGAGAGCGTCCAAGATGACCTGATAGCGAAGGTGGAGGCGATGGAGAAGCGTCACGGCATACCGCCGACGAAATCCGAGGAGCTGAAGGCATCGAAAGCGAACAATGAGATATTCATCATGGGGATGACGGTCGCCGAGGAGATGCGGCTCCACGCGATGACGAGTTGGCTCATCTTGGAGAGCACCTTCAAGGATTGCTACTTCCTCACCTGCGACCATCCCACGCTGCGCTACGACTTCTCCCTCATGAACAGCTTCTATGGCATCCCTGCGTTCTGCAAGACGACGGAGATCACGCTACCGATCACACCTCGCTTCGCCATCGTGGGCAACTACCTCGACGTGAGCGGTTACAGAGATGCCCACCCCAACAAGGTCGAGGAGGTGAACCAGCGAACGATCATGGCTGCCGACAAGGAGTTCTATTCCAATCACAAGCTCACCGAGCGTGAGTTGCACGCCATCCTTCGGCATCACCGCCAGTGCCTCGTTCTCGATCTCGTTGTAGAGGAGAGAATCACGACCCGGGCCGACCGTCTGGTGAGGAAGCACCAGAAGGCCGAGAAGATCGCGGCATGGATGATGTCCAGGTGGTGGCTCCGCTGGCTGTTTGTCCTCATTCGCAAATGGGAGCTCCGCGGCGTGCCGTCTCCCGCGACGACCGATGAATCGGAAGAGCGACAATAGAGCACCGCATGTTTCGTTCTGCGTCACATTCCGCTATATGACAAGAGTAGATCCTTCAAACTGTCTTGCTGAAGCCAAGAAGTGACCTGGATAAAGCCGAAAGTTTCAGCAATTTCTGTTTGAACGTCGTAGAGGAAGGTCCACCATTCAATTCTCGGTTGTTGTTCCTCATTCGCACGTGGTGCGGATTTTTCTTTGTGTCGGAATTGAATAGTGGAGTTCTTTCAGATTGGGAGGAGAACTCCCAACCCCACCCGCGCCAATCAATAATCAGCATCACGCCTCCCGGACTGCGCGACGCTTGAGGCGCAGCGACGGCATCTGGCGCATCGTCACGCTGTCGATCACCCAGCCCAGCAGCACGCGGGCGTAGCGGCGTTCGTAAATGCGTTCCATCATCGGGCGGTCCATGCGGTTGATGACGCGCAGAAGGCGTCCGGCGAGTGGCATGGATCTCTTGGCTGTGGACGGAACCTTCACGGCTGGCAGCTCGATTTCCCGCACCGGGCGCAGTGCATCGGTCTTCAGGTTGTGCCACACCTTGTCCGTCGTGAACTCCGCGCACTTGTAGCACGGGTGGTACCCGAGGATTTTGCTCTCGGTGTGCACCGCGTCCAAATCGCGCTGCGAGACGGCTCCGTGTCCGCCGATGGTTTTTTTGTAACTGACGATGAACACCGGCACGCGCGCTGTTTCCAGGATCGGCGCGAGCCGCGCGTTGCTGCGCCGCCCGAGCGGGTGATTGAAGTTCTCCACCAGCAGATAGTCCTGCTGGTCCTGCAGTTTCTGCAGGTCATAGCCGTAGAACAGATTCGTATCGAGGTTCAGATCCAGCCCGTTGCTGCCGAATTCCTTCCCCGCTGCCCGTGTCACCGCCCGCAGTTCACCGAGCAGCGCGTGCATGGAGTCGGACCGGAAGCGGATGTACGCCTTGGTACGCGCGTCGTTGGGATGGTGAATGCGCGGGATCTCCCAGCCGGTCGCTTCTCGGAATGCAGTGGCGCAGTGTGTGCATCGGCAGCCGAAGAACGTGATGAAGCCGTCGAGCGGGATGGGAAACTGTCCGAAGTGCAGGTTATCCATAAACACGCCGTCCACGTCCTCCGCGCAGGCCTCGCGGACCCGTTCCACCAGATAGCGCCGGAAGGCGGGATTGTTCGGGCAGCAGAGCTTGCGGCCACGGTGGTACGGGATCAGCTGTCCCCGATCATCGCGGCAGTAATAATCGGCGTCTTTGTGCTCATCAAACACGAGATTGGTTCCCTGCACGTAGGCGTGCGTCCGGATGCCGAGCCGCTTGAAATTCTCCAGTTTGCGTCGCAGAAACGACCGGTCCGGCGCTTCGGTCGCGCGCGAAAACCCCCATGACCACGTCACCCACGCGTCGGTGAGCCCGAGCGTGTCCTTGAGGCGCGAGAGGCGGTCCAGATCGTAACTGCGCATGAGGTCCTCCTCGTCTATGCGCGGACGGAAGAATTTCTGGCGGATCATGCGGATCGTCCCCGGGCCCGCCCAATAGTAGGCTCCTGCCCTCTTTTCCATGGATATAGCCTAGCCGGGAGCCGGACGGGCCACAACGCATTGGTCGCGCGGATATTTGTCTGCTGCAAGCCACGCTGGTAGCGTCAGGGCATGTCCCGCACGATTCTCCTGGCCGAAGACGAGGCCTTCCTCCAGAGCGCCTTCCAGCTTGCACTGGAGGACAACGGCGCCGTCGTCCGCACGGCCATGAACGGCGAGGAGGCTATACGGCAAATCGACGCCGACGCCCCCGATCTGCTGCTGCTCGATCTGCTCATGCCCAAAAAAGACGGCTACGCCGTGCTCGCGCACATCCGCGAGAAAGGCTACAGGTTTCCCGTCGTCATTCTCTCCAACCTTGAGGGCGAAATGGATAAAGACAAATGTCTCGCGCTCGGCGCCGTCGATTACATCGTCAAAAGCGACACCGATGAAGACGAGCTGTGGACGCGCATAAAGCCCTATCTGGGCTGAGAAACAACAAACCACTCCACGGTAAACGCAAGTCAGCCTCGTCAGAATCCTCCCGGCCCGACGTCTTCTAGGCATGCATCGGATTTGCGATGCGATTCCCAGCTCCTCTTATGGCTCACGCCACGCACCATTACCGGCTCAAGAGGCTCGATACGGACAGCCCTCTCCTCTTCGTTCTGTTTGCGGGCATCGTGTTGCTGTTCAGCATCCTCATGATGTTCGTGACCAGCTACCGCTTCTGAGACACGGGGCACCACCTGACCTATTTCTTTCCCTCTCTCCACATGACCCGCTTCGATGATGACAAGCAGGACGATGACGATACGCCCGAGACGGGCAAGGGCATCATGGAACCGCCGGATTCCGGCGACAAGAAAGTCGGCACGCCCAAGCTCTGAGGCATTACTCCCTCCGCCGCACCGTGATGGCACGACGGTCGGACAATCCCCCCGCCCGGATCCCGATCACCGATCGGCCCGGCGCGGGGGTCCATTCAAAACGAAAGTCGGGCGCGCGCGCCGTTCCGACATCTATATCGTTCACGGACCAGATTGCGTCGTGTACGCCCTCCGGACCCCGCGCACGAAAGATAATTTTTTCGGCGTCGTCCGGTACCAGCGGGTCGAGTTCAAAGCTATCGCCGTCTTCGGGCTGCTCGATGTGCAGTCCGCTTGTCGCAACTGAAGATGTTGCTGTGCTCCCGCCGCAGAGCGGCGAAACACGATCCGGTGGAGCGGGCCAACCGTTGTCGCGGGCCCAGGAGCGCACTTCGGGCGGAAAGAACGCGAACGTGCGTTCCACGATGACGTTCCGGGGGCAGCCCGGTCCCGCCAGAAGATTGGTGCGCGAATCGATCTGAAGAATGCGATACAGGTCATCGGGCTCGCGCGGCTGCGTGCCGCGGATAAAGTACTCACGTCGAATCTGCGCGCAGGCCGGGGTCGGCACTTTGCCGGACGGACGGCAGATGTCGGCTTCCACGATGTTGGTTGGAGGTACGAATGGCTCAATCGGCGTATCGCGCAGTACGGCTTCCATGACATCGTGAAAGATCGGCCCGGCACCCGTGACGCCGGAGGTGTCTTTCATCGGCGTGTTGTCGGCGTTGCCCACCCACACGCCCACGATGCGTCCGGGCGTGTAGCCGATCGTCCAGTTGTCGCGCGAGTTGCGAGTCGTGCCGGTTTTTGCGGCCACGGGCCGGTCGAAATTCAGTGGTCCGTCGCGGCCGAATTCGGGCAGACGCGCGTCGTCGTCACTGAGAATATCCGAGATGAGCCACGCCACAGACGGATCGAGCACCTCGCGCCCGGCATCCACGGGATCATCCAGCATCGGCCGTGCACTGAGCGTGCGCCCGCCGCGTGCGAACATGCCGTAGGCCTGCGTCAGTTCCAGAAGCGTCACTTCCCCGTCGCCGAGCGTGAGAGCCAGGCCGTAGTGATCCGGCTGCTGCGTGAGTGTCGTGATGCCGCACGCGCGCAGGAACAGAAGCAAGGTGCTCACGCCCACGCGCTCCAAAACTTTGACGGCGGCGATGTTGTAGGAGTTCGCCAATGCCTCGCGATACGACACGAGTCCGTGATAGCCGAAGTCGTAGTTCCGCGGCACGTAGGGATTGCCGTCGCCGGTCAAAAACTGCGTCTCGACGTCGGCAACCGTCGTGGCCGCGGTTTCCCCCTGAGCCAGCGCCAATGCGTAGGTGAACGGCTTGAGTGCCGAGCCCGGCTGGCGAGGCGATACCGCGACGTTCACTGCTCCGTCATTGTTCGCATCGAAGTAATCGCTGCTGCCGACCATCGTCAGGATGTCGCCGTTATGCGCATCCAGCACCACGACCGCCGCCGAGGTCACGTTGCGGTCCTTCAGGCGTTCCAGCTGATGCGTGACGATGCGTTCGGCTTCGGTCTGGAGCGATACATCCAGCGTCGTGCGCACAGCACTCCCCGGCTCGGGCTCTCCCCTCCCCTGCAAGAGCCACTGCACGAAATGCGGTGCGCGGATGGCGGTCTTGTCCGGATGCAGAATCACGGGTGCCGCGACCGCCGTTCGCTCTTCTTCTGCGTCGATGTCCCGGTGCTCTCGCATCGATTTCAGGACGAGATTCCGCCGTGCGACGGCCTTGCCCATCGACCTGAAAGGATCGTATCCGGACGGGGACTTGAGCAGGCCGATGAGCAGGGCGTTTTCGGCAAGCGACAGTTCGCGCGGTTCCTTGCCGAAGTATGTGCGGGCGGCGGCGGCGATTCCGTATGCCTGGTGCCCGAAATATGCCGAATTCAGATAGGACTCCAGAATCTTCTCTTTACTCATCAAGCGTTCCAGGCGCATCGCCGCGTAGGCCTCAAACAGCTTGTATGCCACTCCCCTGCTCCGCGGCTGAAGCCGCACGCGGACGAGCTGCTGTGTAACCGTGCTGCCACCCTCCACGATGCTCAGCGCTTGGACGTTATGCAGCATGGCGCGCGCGATGCCGCGCAGGCTGATGCCCGGATGATTGTAAAAATCCCGGTCCTCCGTTGTGAGCAATGCCTGCAAGGCGTCCGCAGGGATTTCTTGGAGCGGCAGGAAGGTCTGGCTGCCCTCTGCTGCGCCCCGCACTTCGTAGAGCAGCGCCCCGTTGCGGTCCAGCAGACGCGAGGGCGGGGCCAGTTCCGGCCGCACCAGTGCATCCGGCAACGGCCAGAACAGCAGTGCGAGGACGCTCAGGGGGACGGCGGCGAGGAGAATCGCCGACCATCCCCGCCGAGCCGCCCCTGCATTTTTGGCGCCTGTCATTCAGCGATGCTGAACCACCGTCCCGCGGTCTGACCGAAGACCTCCGGGAAGTACATCTCCCAGATGCGCGCCGGGCGCTCGCGGAACTTGCCGGGAGTCGTGGCGCGCACGAGATACGTGTACTGATACACGCCTGCGGGCAATTCATCCGCGAAGAGAAACACCCGGTCATCGCGGAATTCAATGTGGCGGAAGTGCCACAGGCCGTTCTCCACGTACCAGTTCATCCACGGATTCCTGCTGCCGTTGGCCTGCTCCACCGCGCGCCGCGCCTCGCCGTCCGGGGAGGTCTGGAGACCGAGATCAATTGCTTCCATGCCGCCTGGAAGGGGGCTTTCCACTGCCACGAAATGGCGGTCAGCGGGAACGGTCATCGTGAGCGTCACCTTGTAGGTGTTGCCGACCTTCACCGGGGTGCCGGCCTGTTCAGCTGTGACAGGGGCGATCTCCCGCAGGATGCCCATGCCTTCCTCTTCGGGCGGCAGGTCGTCCTTGGTCGAGAGGTACGCCATCTCCAGGTCATAGTAGAGGCGACCGGTGCCGTCGAGGCCGATCTTCACGTCATTCTCTTTTCCGCGCAGCAGCGAATCGAGCGCCAGACTCACGCTCTCGCGAGTGCGGATGTTCGAGCTATCGAACTTCTTGGCGATCTTCATCGCGCCGTTCACCTCCACGCCGGCCGTGAAGTTGCCGTCGAGTTCCTTGCTCAGCTTCAGGTAATCCGTGAACGCGATGAGCGTCGCGGCAGTGGACTGCGTCGTGTCCCAGTGACCGTCTTTGCGCGAGGACAGCAGCGTGCGGATCACCTGCGAGACGAGCGGGTGTCCGGGATCGATGCGCAGAAGCGCCCGCAACACTGTCGCGCTCGTGCGGTCCGGCGTCTGCATCAGGATGGAGTACTTGTACGATCTCTTGTCCTCAAAGTGCGCTCCACGCGGATCGACCACGGTGCCGTCGAGGATCTCCTTCATCAGTTTTTTCGCGCGGTCACGGGAACCGCCGGTGTTGATTTTCTGGAGAGACATCGCCAGCTCCGCCTTGGCGGCAACCGTCAGCTTGTCACGGCGGTTGTAGAGGTTGTACGCAAGGTTCTCATCTCCCCGCCCGCTTTCGGCGAGGACATGCAGGATGTACGCGCGGGTCGCGAGTTCCAGCGGTTCCTCCAGGTTCTGTGCGCGGAGCGTGTCCTGCAGATACTGGGCCGCGCGGTTCATCACCGCCTGGTCCACAGCGTGGCCGGACTCTGCGCTCAGCTGCAGCGCCGAGTAGACGTATGCCGTCAGATACGGGTAACTGCGGTCGCTCTCCGCCCAGTAGCCGAAGCCGCCGTCCGGGCGCTGGAATGCGTAGAGCGTCTGCAGGCCGTCGATGAGCTTCTGCTCCAGCGTGCTTTTGTTCACGATGTTGAACGCGTCGAAACCCTGCAGTCGCGCGAGCGCGAGAGCCGGCAGGAATGCCGAGGCCGTCTGCTCCGCACAGCCATACGGGAAGTCCGCCAGATAGCCCAGGCCGTCCGGCAGGTACGTTGCCAGGCTCGGCGACACGGTCACGTTGAGAGAGCCCTGCTTGGCATCCTGCACCGGAGGCACAAGTACGTGCTCCGTCACCAGCGAATCCGTAATGCCGGACGTCGCCACCGACTGCGGTGTGCCGTACTCCTCCACTGGGATCGTTTCCTCGATCTGGTCGCGGGCGCCCGGCGTCTCGGCCGTGAAGAGGAACGTCGCCTTACCCGGATTGCCGATGCGCACCGGGAAGTTCAGCTTCACGCTGCCATCCTTGGTGATCGTCGCCTTCTGTGTCTTCTCGCCCATCGCGGTGAAGCCGGTACCCGAGAGCGACACGGTGAACGTGCGGCTTCCGTCCAGATAGTTGTGGACGATCGCGCCGAGCGTCACTTCGTCGCCGCGGACGCCGAAGCGCGGGCGGACGGGGCGCAGGATCACCTGCTTGGTCTCGGTGATCTCCTTTATACCAGCGCCGAAACGGCTGTCCTTGGTGTTGGCGATCGCCAGCAGCTGCCACGTCGTCAGGTTGTCCGGGAGCGTGAAGCTGACAGTCGCGTTGCCCGACGCGTCGGTCACGATCGCCGGGTTCCAGTACGCGGTGTCCAGGAAGTTCCCGCGCTTCTTCACATCCAGTCCGCCGCCGCCCCCTTTGGAGCCGGGCTTGAAGCGCTCGATCAGATACGTGAGCGACTGCGACGTGTAGACACCCAGTCCGTGCTCAGAGTAGAACTCGCGGATGAGATTCGGCCGCTCGAAGCCCGAGAGCGCCAGCACGCTCAGGTCGACGACGCCCAGCGACACTTCGGCCTGCACAGCCTTAGCCGCCGCGTCGCGGACGCGGATCGTGGCGGTCACCTTCTCACCGGGCAGGTACTTCTGCTTGTCCGTCGAGACCGAGACCGTCAATTCCTTCGTCGACGTTTCCACCGGCAGGCGCACGTAGCCGACGCGGAACGCGGGGGAGCCCGTATCCAGGCCGTTCTCATCAAACGTCTCGCCGTCGCGCGGCTTCACGATCACCACGGACACGTAGGCGTTCGGCACCAGATCCTCCGTGATTTCAATCTCGACGGGCTGCGCGTTGCTCTTGATTTCCACGACCTGCCGCTTCATGACGTTCTCGCGTTCCACGGTCACGAGAGCGGTGACGCCCTTGCCCTGGAACGGCGACTTGATCAGCAGTTTGGCCGTGTCGCCGGCCTTGTACTCCGGCTTGTCCGCCAGGACTTCGATGCGGTTATTGTTGGCGTGCGGCCAGTTCACGTAGGTGCTGGACCAGACATACGCGCTCGTCCCGGCCTGCGCCGTCCTCCCCTCCCCGTCCGTCACGGTCGCGACGATGCGGTGCTCGCCTCCTTTCTCCACCTTCAGCGCGGCGGTGCCTTTGCCGTTGCCGCCGGTCGACGACGCGATCTCACGGATGAGCGTGTCTTTCGGTTCGTTGTCGTAGTAGTACGCGCCGTCAACGCCCTTCTTCTTCACCGTGTTCCACGTGCGCGAGAAGAGCTTAATGTTCACCTGCTGATTGCCGAGCGGCGTGCCGTCAGGCTTCACCGTCACGAGGTCAACGTTGACGTTCTCGCCGGGGGCCACGACGTAATCGGTCGTGCGAATGCCCACGTAAGCCCCAGCCTTGTGCACGGGCACCGAGACACGGTTGGAGACGGACTGGTTATTGGGGTCCGTCACTTCGGCCGAGATCGTGGCGATCTGGCTGACCGATTTGTCGTCGATGGACACCGGGAAATCAATCGCCATGCGTCCCGCGGCATCGAGCTGTCCCCTGCCCTGCGTGAGCTGCGACGTTTCCGGAGCGCAGTCGTACCAGCACCAGGCGTCCTCAAGCGCGAACGAGTACCAGCCGTCCGTGTACTTGTTGAAGTAGTAATCCGTCAGTTCTACGTTCCACGACACCGGGGCGTTCGCCAGCGGCGCGCCGAAATAGTAGGAGCCAGCAAGATCGATGCTGATCGTCTGGCGGTTGTAGTAGTCGTCCGCCCTCGGAGTCAGATCCACGCGATATTCCGGCTTGCGGTACGCGAGCACCGAGAATGCCGGGGCGCCCGAAGCGTAACCGTTTGTGTCGTCATCCGGCAGCACCTGGACGTTGAAGTAATACAGACCGAGCGAGGCGTTGGCGTCGACGGGGAAATCGCCGCTGAGCGTGCCGTAATCGCTGAACGTGAGCGTCTTCTCGTACACGTTCTTGCCCTCCGGGTCCTGCAGTGTGACCCGCGCGGTGCGGCCCTTGGCCGGCAACTGCAGGCGGCCGTCCCAGTCCTTCAGGCGGACGATGCCCTTGAAGTGCGCAGTGTCGCCGGGGCGGTACAGCGGCCGGTCCGAGTACATGTAGATCGACGGGCGGTACTGCGGTGCCGACGGGCTCTGGAAATCCGACCAGAGGCCGAAGTCGTTGGGGAACATGCCCTCGTTCCAGAGGCTGCTCACGAACGCGAAGTCGCCATCCTTTTCCGCGGTTACCCAGAATTCGGGGCGCCAATCGTCGCGGTTGAGCGCGAGATCCTTCAGCGGCAGCTCGGTCTCGAAGAATCCTTTCGCGTCGGTCGTTCCCGAGAGCGGTGATGTGCCGGTCAGCGAGTGGAAGCGGATTTGCGCGCCGGCAACGGGCTCGCCCGTCTGCATGTGTACTGCCCATACCAGCGCCTTCTTGCCCGAGTGCTTGAGCGTCAGCGCGATGTTGGTGAGCGCGAAATACTGCGTCTGTGTGAGCGGTTGTTTCGTGTTCGGATTCACGTATTCAGGCGCGCGGATGTTGAGCGCGTAGATGCCGGATTCCAGATTTCCGGCAAGTGTCTTTTGGAGATCGACGGTCGCCGCCGAGAACACGTTGCGCTTGGCACCCGTGAGCGGGATGGACCAGCTGTGATACTGCGGAGCCTGCTGCAGATTGATGGCAGGGATGCCGGTGCGGTACTGATCGCGGCGCGCTTCCAGAAATTTCGGCAGATCGAGTTTGCCGACCTCAAGCTCCAGGCGGCTCACGTTGACGGCGTTGAAGACATACACCGGCGGCTTGCCGCGCTCGAAAATGCCGAATTCGCCCTGGGATTTCACGCTGACGGTCGGATCGAGTTCAGGCGTGTCGAAGTGATAGACGAACGGCTCGCCCATCGGCTGGCCGAATTCATCCTGCAGCGCGCCTTTCACGGTGAGCGTGTAGGCCGTGCTCGCGTCCAGTGACGGATAGAAATAGAGCTGACGTCCCTCGGACCACGCGCTCAGTTCCAGATCGGTGTCTTTCCAGTTGACGGGCGGGGGCGCCAGCTCGACGTTGCCCTTGAGCATCGCCTCCTTCATGGGATTGCTGAAGTCGATGCGGATGCTGCCGTACTCGTAGACGGCGTTGAGCACGCGCGGCTTGCCCGCGGTAGCGAAACGCACGGCCGCATCATGCGCGCTGCCGAGATTGCCGAGCAGTCCGTGCAATCCGGCCGTGACGCGCACCGTGTAGACCGAGCGCAACTCCAGCGGTTTCGCCGGCACGACGATCGCGGCGCGGCGGTCGGTGACCTGCTTGCCGTCTTTCGTCATCGTGCCGTAGCGGACCGCGGCGATGATAACTTTCTCTCCCGACGGCAGAATACGCGTGGAAGATGCTGCTGCGGACATGGAGGTCATCGCCGGGGCGTTCATGGCGGCTGCGTCGTCCGCGAGACCGAGGCCGACCGCTGTCGTGCCGGATCCTCTGTTCACCCGCGTCACTTCGACGTGCTTGGCCAGGCTTTCCAGATCGATATCCTGGTTGAAGCGCAGAACGATGCCGGTTCCCGGGCCCGCGGCGTCCGCGCCGTCGAGAGGTTCGGTGTCCACGAGAGCGGGGCGCTGCGTCTCAAATTTCCATGAAAAATCCTTGTCGGTTGTCTCGCCGTTGGCGGTTTTGATGCCCGCGGGGACGGTGACGGTGTAGAGCGTTGACGGCAGCAGAGCTCCGTTCGCCGGGATGAACTCCACGGCGTGCGTGCCCAGCCAGCGCCAGCGTCCGGCGGTCTCGGGTTCCATCGTCACCTTCCATCCCTCGGGTGTTGCCGGCTGATCGACCTGGGACAGCGCGACGATCGGGCGGTCGAAGACGATGGTGACATGCACGGCGGGGTCAATGTTCATCCCGCCCGGCGACGGCATGCGGGCGGAGACCGATGGCGTTCCGGATACCACGAAGGTGAAGACGAGATCTCGTCCGATAGGCTGTCCGTCCGCGCCGAGAGCATCGCGGTTGACGGTAAAACTCAGGCGGTCGTCCGGCTCCAGAGGCGTTGTGGGTTTGTAGACGAGAATATCTCCGTCCCAGCGCGTTTCCCCCTTCAGGCCCGGTGGCACCAGCAGGTGCGCGAGCACGCTTTCCTTATTCATGTTCTCCGGGAACCGGATCCGGAACTCCGACGCGGCAGACACCCGCTCGATAAACGGTCCGGGGACCCCGGGTTGCATCAGCACAACGGTCACGAGAAGGGCTACACACAGCGCCGCGCCGATGGCGAAAGCGGCCAGAATTGCATGACGGCGTGCGGGCTGGGGCTTCGGCGTTTTTTTCATGGAACGGATCGGGAAAGGGAGAGATAGGAGACATGGTCATTCTACTCGGGGCGGGTCAAAGAGGAATACGCGGGCGATTGGATTTGATATATATGATAAAATATTGTATAATATTTCAAATGCACAACACACAGCGCCTCCTGTCTCTTGGTCTCGCGCTTACGCTCGTCGTCGGTATCGCTGGCGCTGTTGTCCCGGTGCTCGCACGCGACATGGCGGTGTTCGACCTCACGCAATCTTCCTCCCCGTCCGGGAAGACGCGGCCGCGCGTCCCCGCACTGCGCGTCGAGCGTTTTCAGAAACGCATCGAGCGTCGCTTCAACGTGTCGCTGCCGCTGCCCGTTCTGGAAGACGCTCTTGCGACGCTGCGTGATCTGTATCGCCATACTGTGACGGTCTCGTTTGCTGCCGAGGACGGCATCGAGGTGGCTCCCTGGATCATCAGCCTGCAGGAACATCCGCTCTGGATCCGCGCGCACGTCGGCATGCACTTCGCGTACAGCGTGGATCCGTCCCGCATGCGCGCCGACCTCCGTGATCTGATGCCGGGGGGTCTCCCGCATCCCGTTACTGCCGTGCTCACGGATACCACCGAAGACCGCGGCGTCGCCAAGGCCATCACGGATGGAATCGCGAAGCCCGGTTACACGCTTGATGCAGCCCAGCTCTCCGAGGATCTCGCCAAGGCGTTCACGGAGTTGTCACCCGCTATCATGATTCCGCTTGGCCGTGTTGACGCGCCGATCATCAACGCCACGGGCCGTGACTTCGGTGAGCTGCGCCTTCTCGCCCAGGGCCGCTCGAACTTCGAGGGCTCCGGCGTCGGTCGTAAGAACAACGTGCGCCGCGGACTCAACCGCGAGGTGAACAACACGCTCGTCGCGCCCGGAGAGGTCTTCTCGTTCAATACCGTTCTCCATGACATGCGTGGCGCACCGTGGGATCTTGCGCTGGGCATCTTCAACGGCAACGAGCTGAAGATGGTTCCCGGCGGCGGTATCTGTCAGGTCGCCACGACCGTCTACCGCGGAGCGCTGATGGCCGGCTTTCCGATTCTTGAGCGTGCGAATCACAGTTTGTTCGTGACCTACTACGAGAAGCACGGCGTCGGTATCGATGCCACGATCTTCCCGAAGTTCCAGGATCTGCGCTTCACCAACGATACCGGCCACTATCTGCTCATCCAGTCCTACACGGAGGGTGACGAGGCTTACGTGAATATTTACGGCACGCCTGATGGTCGCTCGGTTGCCATGGAGGGTCCCTACTTCAGCATCAATGCTCCGGACTGGCTGAAGGTGAATGGGCGCCCCCTGAGGGGAAATGAGATTGCCTGGGTGCGCCATGTCACCGCGGCCGACGGGTCCGTGCGTGATGAGACCATCGTCTCGCGCTACAGCGGTATTCCGCGTTCCCTGCCCCAGCGCCACGCTTCCCTCTGAGAGGCTGGGTTCTGTAGGGCGCTCGTCTTATTCCCCGTCTTAATTTACGGTGCGTCAACCCCTCGATCCGTCAAATGAGATTGGACGGGACAGGGCGGCGTTCCTGTTATGATGCCCGCGGCACACAGCCTGTTTTCTTTTCTTACCCTCACACTCCCATGGCAGCGATGAATTCCTCCCCCTCGATGTCTGATCTCCCGCCCTGGTTCGGGTTCCTTCTGGGACTTCTCGGCGGTTTCGCCGTCTCCACGGGCCTGATCGGTCTCGTCATCGGCTTCTCCATGGCCGGTTCGATGGGCGGCGGCTTGCGTCCGGTTGCCGATAACACGGTGCCCGCAGCGCCCTCCGCTCCGACCCCCGAGCCCGAGGCTCCCGCCGCAGACGTTGAACCCGTTGATCCGAAGACGGACCATATCCTCGGCAACGTGAACGCCAAGGTGACGGTGATCGAGTACTCCGACTTCGAATGTCCTTTCTGCAAGCGCCATTTTGAGACGATGAATCAGCTCCTCAAGACCTACAAGCCGGATGAAGTGAACCTCGTCTTCCGCCACTTCCCGCTCAGCTTCCACGCGAACGCCCAGAAAGAGGCCGAGGCCTCCGAGTGTGCAGCCGAGCTGGGGGGCAACAACGCCTTCTGGAAGTACCACGACGCGATCTTCACCCGCACAACCGCCAATGGTCTCGGTTTCCCGTTGGATAACCTCGTCCCGCTCGCCAAGGAACTCGGTCTGAACGAGGCGAAGTTCAAGGACTGTCTTGATACCGGCAAGTACGCAGCCAAGGTGAAGGCTCAGCAGGAATCCGGCATCGCTTCCGGCGTGCGCGGTACGCCCGGCAGCTTCGTGATCAACAACGCCACGAAAGAGTCCAAGAGCGTTTCCGGCGCAGTTCCCCTCTCTGACTTCCAGGCTGTCATCGACCCGATGCTCGGTAAGTAACAGTCCGGACCAACGTCATCCCTTCTGATCCCCACTCACGATGCCCTCCCTGAATACGTCCCTGACCGCAGCCGGTCTTACCATCGCCCTTACCGCTCTCACGGCATGTGTGCCCGGAGCGGCCGATACCCCTGCGGATACGTCCGCAGGGGTATCGTCGATGAGTTCTGTGATGACTCAGACCACGTCGTATGAGGGCACCGTGCAGCGCGCGGGCATCAGCATCTATCAGGAGGGAACGCACCGTCTCTACGTAGACGACGGGTCCATGGTGCTGCTCCAGAGTTCAGTTCTGGAGCTCGATGATTACATAGATTTCCGCGTCCGCGTGACCGGCACAGCCGAGCCCACGGTGGAGGCGGGTGGCACGATCGTGACCGTTCTGTCCGTCGAGGAACTCGAGGGCCCGTCCTCGCAGCCTTCCGTCATTCTACCCGATGAATCCTCCTCCTCGGCGGAAACCATCGAGTCCTCTTCCTCGTCCGCAGTGGCATCCGTTGCCGCCTCGTCCGTCTCGTCCCTCCGTTCGTCTGCTGCCGCTTCGTCCGTCGTGGCGGCGCAGTCCTCCGCTGCCGCAGTAGTTGCTGCCAGCTCCGATGCGGGGACCCCGGCAGATGCCAAAACAGCCGCTATGGCCAAGGCCAAGGTTGAGGCATCCGTCTTCAGCCAGCAGTACTGCTCTCGCCATGTCGGCTTTTGCGTTCCGGTGCACAAAAATTGGTACTATTACTCGTTCGGAGCCACCAGTTCGTTCCTGTGGCACGTCGAAGTCAGCTCCGAAGAAATCCAGAACCTCGGCGACGGTCCGCTCATCATCAACCTTGTTGCCGGCGATCTGCCCGATGCTGCCATGGATGGCAAAGTGCAGGCTCAGGGCGACTTCGTAATCGGCTACCGTGCCTGGACCAATTCCCGGCATTTTGAGGTTTCCGCTCCGGCAGCCCTGCAGGCTGCGGTCGACTACATCACCAAAACGCTTTCCGCATACAATCCGGTGACGGAAGGAAGCTCCTCAGCGGCATCGTCGCTGTGATAGAGTGTCTTCCATGACCCAGTTCGCCTACACGGCGAGGAACGAAGAAGGCGCCACCGTGCGAGGGACGTTGAATGCGTCTTCTGTTCAGGCGGCCCATGCCGCCCTGCGCGAGATGGACCTCTCCCCTGTCGAGTTGACCGAATCCGGCCCGCGCACGCAGATCCCCGAGCCCAAGCAGTGGAACGTCATCGAGCCTGCACCGAATGAAGCGGCGCCGGCAGCCGTAGTCATGCAGACCGAAGAGCCCGCTGTGTCTGTAGCTGCGGCACCCGTTGAGGACTACGCGCCGCTCTCGGACACGCTGCGTCTCTACGCCGGATGGTTGTTGGCCTGGTACTTCATCATCTTCGCGCTCGGTTCCTATCAGTTCACCAGAGAGCTGCCATTTACGATTCCGCTGATCGACGAACTCTTCCTCTCGCCGCTCATCCTGAATTTTGCCTGCGCGGCGTTTTTGTTCCTGCTGCTCTCGGGCTTTCACCGCATGCTCGGGCGCCGGATCCTCATCGGCATCCCGCTGATCCTTATCGGCATTGCGGCATTTGTGTTGTTCTGGAGTAATTCCTGACAATATTGTCACCCTGAGCGTAGTCGAAGGGCGACAGACATCGTTTTGTCGTGGTTCGACTACGCTCACCATGACAAAAAATGTAGCTCAACAAATACTGTCATACTGAGCCTGTCGAAGCATGACCCGGACTTACAGTCCGAGCTGCTTGCGGATCTCGTCAGCCTGAGCCTGCTCGTCCTGCTTGGCGTTCTTCTGGACCATGAACGACTGCAGGTCGCGCCAGTCCTCGGCGTGCTTCTGCTCGAGCTTCATCAGCTGGAGGAGGTGCTTGGGACTGAGCTCGCTGAACTTGCGCCTTTCGTCGTCGAGGATCTTCTGGAGTTCGTCGATCTGGAACTGGCTGAGCTTGGGGATGGCCTGGATGATGCGCCACTTCTCATCGCGCGTGAGCGAGATGCTGCCGCGCAGGAGTGTTAGGAAGCGCGCCTGATCGAAGGTCGTCTCGGGATGCGGAGGTACCTCGATCTTGTCGTTATTAAGGGCGTTGGTGATGCTGCCGAAGCGGTAGTCCTTTACCTCGCCGAGGATGCGGATGTCCTCATCGTCGTAACCCATTTCCTTGGTAGCCACGACTCCGGCGGGAGGCGGCGGTGGACCGGCGTCCTGCCCGATGGCCGCGGCGTCATCTCCCTGACCTGCACCTGCACCTGCACCAGCTCCCTGGCCCGGAGGCGGGGGTGGAGGTGTCGGCGGCGCGGCGAAAACCTGCGTCGGATCCAGTCCGCCCGTCGGCACCGGATCGCCGGGGCGAGGGGGAGGATTTCCGCCTGTGGTCTGCTGAGGGTCAGCCATGCGTAAAAGAAAGAAGGGCGTCAACTAGTGTAGCAGCCGCCCTTTCTTTGACAATGCTATTTGGCTTTCTGAAAGATCAGACGCGCAATTCCGCGCGATCCGTGTCATCGCAGACGTCGTTCGCCGGAAGTGGCGACAGCGCGGAGCCGATCCGGACGTTCTGCAACTGCCGATAGGCGCTGTGCGAAGCCAGTTCCTCGCGGCTCTCGCCGGACCGGAACTTGCGCACCACGTCGATGCCGCCGTTGCGATACACCGAGAGGGCGCCGGGCTCGGCCGACCCGAGCGAGACGGCGAGCCGGGCGGGAGCGGACGCAAACGTCTCTTCGCCACGCTGCGTGACGAGCAGGCGTATTGCGCCGCGTGAGTCGCTCAGCCCGTTGGCAATGCGTTCGATCTCGGCCCACTGCGCTTCGGTGTCCCCGACGTGCGTGATGACGTTGCCGTAGCGATCAACGTACGACACGTGCCAGTCACGCCTTGCGTCCGGAATGTGCTCCAGCGGATCCGCTTCCACCAGATCCAGCCGATGGTCCGGGTCGAGCAGGCGCGGCGTGAGTTTAGAGCGAAACTGCTGCGTCCAATCGTAGAGTCCGTTGTCCGGGTCGCCTTTACGCGGGTTTGGCAGATAGTGCAGCGTTTCGATCTCGTCTTTGACCGCGGACAGCGCTTCCACGGGTGTCGCGACGATCCGGACGTTGCCGCCCCGGGCGGTCGCCACCCAGAACGGTCTCCCGTTCTCGCGGTTGATGCGCGGAGCTGAATTGATGAAGACACCCGTGCCCAGGTGCAGCGCGCGGTTGCGGGTTCTCGATGACAGATCTTTGCGCTGTGCGAGCTCGTCATGCTGCTGAAGAACAAGCCGCAGGATGTGCGCGGTGACGTCCTCCTGGCCCCAGATGTCGTGCTCGCGGTGAACAGCCTCTGTCGGCCGGCTCGAGAAATCACCGGACAACAGCACGTCGAGGTCCTGCTGCGAGAACGGGTCCGATGCTGAGGGCCCGCCGTAGGCATCCGACAGCCAGTAGGTGCGCTTGGGTGCACTGTTGCTGCCGATGAGGTCGCGGATGGCGCGTGCGATGGATTCCAGGTACGGCACGGGGCGACGAGGAATGTGTGTGAGCAGTTCGGGTGCCGAGCGTTCTGCGTGCTGAAGGGTATCGGTACTCATGGGAGGTGAAGGGAAAAAGAAATAGAAAAGGGAGTTGCGCAGAGCAGTGCCCGCATGAGCATGCAATCAGTGCGGAGGTAGAGGATGTAGAGGCGCATGTGGCGGGAAACGGATAGATACAAAAAACCCCCGGATGAGCGAGGGTGGGAGGGATCGTGGTTGCTGACGGTTCAGAACCGGGCTCCGCCTCGCTGAGGGGTCATCATCATCTCCATCATCATGCAGGCGGCGGCGGGCCGATTGGCCATGTGCGCGCAGAGTACTATCACGCCCGCCGGACGTGCAAGATGATCACGCATGCATGCATAAATAGCCCTGAAGGAAGCCATTATCAGCGTGCAGCGACCGTGTCGAAGCTGCCGCTCTCCGTGAGGTGCAGCGCCTTCTCCGCCGCCTTGCGGGCGCGCGCGATGAGCTCGGGCTGGAGCAGGCGCTCGAGCGCCATGTCCGGCAGCCCGCTCTGACGGAGACCGTATATCTCGCCCGGCCCGCGCAGCTTCAGGTCGATTTCGGCGAGCATGAATCCGGAATCGTGTTCCTCCATCGCCTTGAGCCGCGGAGAGCTCGCCTGGCTCTGCTGGGTGGTAAACAGGAAGCAGTGGCTTTTTTCATCGCCCCGCCCGACCCGCCCCCTGAGCTGATGCAACTGCGAGAGTCCGAAGCGCTCAGCTCCCTCAATGCAGATGATCGTCGCATTGGGCACGTCGATGCCGACCTCGATCACGGAGGTCGACACCAGAATGTCTTGGGATTTGTCACGGAACGCCTGCATGATCTCCTGCTTTTCCGCAGGCTTCAGTTTGCCGTGGAGCATCGCGATACGGCGCCGCGGAAACGCATCTGCGAGTCGCACGACTTCGTTCTGCACGTTGCGCACTTCATCCAGTGTTTCGCTCTCGCCGATGAGCGGACAGATGACGAACACCTGCCGTCCGGCGTCGATCTCCAGGTCGATAAAGCGTTCCACGGTGGCGCGCCCGGTCGGCGGGACCACTTTGGTGACGATCGGTTGGCGGCGCCCGGGCTTCTCCAGCAGCACCGAGAGGTCATGGTCGCCGTAGGCCGTGAGCGCGAGCGTGCGCGGGATGGGTGTGGCGGTCATCGAGAGAA
>CAZFBZ010000012.1:20148-30933 GCA_964517345.1 uncultured Candidatus Peribacteria bacterium
CCGTAGGCCGTGAGCGCGAGCGTGCGCGGGATGGGTGTGGCGGTCATCGAGAGAAAATGCGGGCTGCCTTTCTCGCGGAGGCGTTCGCGCTGGAGCACGCCGAAACGGTGCTGCTCGTCGACGATGACGAGGCGCAGATCGCGGAAGCGGACCGTTTCCTCGATCAGCGAGTGCGTGCCGATGACGATGTCCGTCGTACCCGCGGCGAGACGGCGCTTGATCTCATCGGCTTCCGAGCGCGGGGTCGATCCTGTGAGCAACGCCACCGACGGCATCCGGAACTCTCCGGCCTTGCCGGGGTTGTTCTGCAGGTACGTGTGGAACGTGATCAGGAGCCGCGTGACGCCTTCGAGGTGCTGGCGCGCGAGCACTTCGGTCGGCACCATGAGCGCGCATTGCCCGCTGTGGCGCAGCACGTTCGCCATCACCGCCACTGCCACGAGCGTCTTGCCGGAGCCCACGTCGCCTTCCAGGAGACGCGACATCGGCTGCGGTTTCTCCATGTCGCGCAGGATTTCGTAGATGGCGACTTTCTGGCTTCCGGTAGGCGTGAATTTGAGGGACGCGAACAGCGCCCGGATCAGCTCGATGTCCATCGGCGTCCGGAGCCGCTCCTGCGCAGCGCCCTGCCACTCCAGCTTACGCTCGAGCGCCTGGCGCTGGAGGTCGAACATCTGCTCGAACCCGAAGCGCGCGGTCGCCTTCTCGACCTCCTCGGCGCTTTCCGGAAAATGCAGGGCGCGAATCGCATCGGCGCGTGACGGCAGTTGTTCGTCGGCGAGCACGTCCCCCGGGAGTGTTTCGGGCAGCAGCGGGATCGCCTCGCGCACGAGTTCCATCTTCTCGCGGAGCCATCGCGTGCTGATGACATCGTTCTGGGGGTAGATCGGCACAAGCCGCCCACCGTGCACGAGCGGCCTGCCCCCCTTCTCGAACTGGGGACTCTGGAACTGCAGCTTGCGCCCGTTCTCGATGAGCTTCCCCGTCAGCACCACTTCCTCGCCGTCCTTGAGCATGCGTTTGATGTGCGGCTGGTTGAACCAGATCGCCTCGGCGGTGTCGCCGTCGGTATCGATGAATCGCGCCGTGACCAGTTGCTTGCCGTGCCGCGTGCGGATCAGGCGGATCTGGTCGACCATCCCGCGGATCGTCACTTTGCTCTCCAGGGGGGCCGTCGCGATGGTCTGCATCTGACTCAGATCCTCGTGGGAACGGGGCAGGTAGAGGAGCAGGTCCTCCACGGTGTTCATGCCCATGCCCTCCAGAGCCGAGAGAAAGCTCTCGGTCGTGCGCAGAACGTCTTTGAGGGGGGTTGTGAGAAGCACCTCGTCAGTATACCCACGTCGCGCTTCTAGCCTCTGAAAAGCCCTATAAAGGTGTCTATGCCTGGCAGTGGCGAAAACCGGTCAAAAATGCTATACTCTAGAGAGTTATGGCTGACTACGCTTCCGCCATCGCGCAACACACAGATCTCCCCGAAGATCAGCAGAAGAAGGCCGGTCAGGCGATCGGATCTGACATGGATGACGAGCACAAAAACTACCTCGCCATCGTCATCGGCATGCTGGATCGCAAAGAGATCGATGTGCAGTCCCCCCAGACGCTGCTCAAGCGCGAAAACTACGACAAGCTGGAGGAACTGTCCCGCGGGATGGTTGATGCGGCACTCGTCAATCTCGCCGACCAGCTCCGCCAGATCGAGAACTTCTACCGCTCCAAGGACACTCCCAACGCCTCTCCGCAGCTGCAGACCATGATCGAGCACCTGTGGCAGATGAAGAATCGTCTCGAGCACAAGTACGGCGACGTGTTCAAACTCTGATTCCTTTCCCCTATTCGTATGGCAGACCGCATCGAGATTCAGCCCAAGAAGCCCGGCGAAGGCAACGACGCCACGCCGCCCGCGCCCGGCGAGCAGGCTCTCGGCAAGCTCCGTCAGCAGATACAGAAAAAAGAGACGTCCACCCAGCTCGGGCAGATCGCCCAGCAGGTCGAGCAGGGCGGTAAAAAGGAAGCGGAACAGGCGGTCCGCACCAGCAGCCCGCTCATCCAGGAGCGTGCCGAGGTCGCCAATCTGACTGCGGAGCAGCTGGAGCAGATGCAGGCCAACCTGAGAATCGAAGGCGTCGGCGGGCAGGGCGTCTGATCAGTCCGGCGTGATCCAGCGGATGCGCGGGTCCGGGCGCCACCAGGTGAGCTGGCGCTTGGCGTACTGGCGGCTTTTTGCGGCGATTGTTTCAGCCAGAGCAGCCTCGTCCCCTCCGCGTTCCAGATACTCCAGAATCTCGCGGTAGCCGTGGCTTTTCATGCCCGGGTCTTCCGTCGAATAGCCCGCATCGCGCAGCGCACGCACTTCATCAATCCATCCGCGCTTCAGCAGTTCCGGCACGCGTGATGTGATACGTCGCTGCAGTTCATCGCGCGGACGTTCGACGCCCAGCATCAGCAGGTCGTAGGGCACATCGCTGGTGCGACGTGCAATCGACGGCTTCTCGCCCGTCGTCTCCATGATCTCCAGTGCGCGGAGCACATACGGTTTATTCGCACGGTCGAAAGCGGCTGCGGTTTCGGGATCGGCCTCTAGCAATTGTGTATAGAGCGCCGCGCCGCCGTCGGCATCGTATTCACGCGACAGCCTCTCGCGCACGCCCGGGTCCGCTGCAGGCACAAACTGCAGGCCGTCCGTCACGGCACTCACATAAAGCATGGATCCTCCCACCAGCACCGGCACGCCGCTGCGCGCGTGAATGTCGGCAATCACTTCTGCGGCGCGATCCCGGTACCACGCAGCTGTCAGCTCCTCATCCGGGTCCAGCAGATTAAGCAGATGATGCGGGACGTCCTGCATTTCCTCCCGCGAGATCTTTGCCGTCCCGATGTCCATGGCCCGGTACACCTGCCGTGAATCGGCGTTGAGAATCTCAGGCGTCATTCCCTCGCCCCGCAGCGCGTGCGCGAGTTCGATGGAGAACGCCGTCTTGCCGCCGGCCGTCGGGCCCACGATGGCGATGAGCGGCAGGCGTGCGGCTTCCAGGAAACGCAGGATGTCGTTGATGGTGGCGGTGTCGGTCAAAAAGTATGGCGGAAATGAGCCAATTTCACCACATTCCGGGGTGAGTGCCTAGTACCCGCGCATGCCAAATTTCAGTATGATAAGGATGACACAACCATTAGACGTTGGCCGTCGTTTCTTCCCTCTCCACCCCCAATGCATCCCCAGATCCAGTCCATCGCTTCGCGCATCTCCCGCGGTCAGAGCATCCAGAACTTCATCGTGCCGACCGTGATCGAGAAGACCCAATTCGGCGAGCGCGTGTACGACATCTACTCGCGCCTGCTGGAGGAACGCATCGTCTTCCTCGGCACCGCGATCAACGACGATGTCGCCAACGCGATCATCGCCCAGCTGCTCTTCCTGGAGAAGGAGGACGCCAAGAAGGACATCACCCTCTACGTGAACTCCCCCGGCGGACAGGTCACCTCGACCCTCGCGATGTACGACACGATGCAGTACGTCCAGCCCGATATCTCCACGGTCTGTCTCGGCATGGCGGCCTCCGGCGGCGCAATCATCCTGATGGGCGGCGCCAAGGGGAAGCGCTTCGCGCTGACGCACAGCGAAATCATGATCCACCAGCCGCTTGGCGGCACGGAGGGCCAGGCGACGGACATTGCGATCCACGCCGAGCACATCATCAAGACCAAGAACCTGCTGAACGAGATGATCGCCCTGCACACGGGCCGCAAGATCGATCAGGTCAAGAGCGACACCGAACGCGACAAGTTCATGAGCGCCAAGGAAGCTCTTGCTTACGGGCTCATTGATCGCATCGTGACGAGCCCCAAAGTGGGCAAGTAAGTCTTATTCTGCATTAAAAAAGCCTCTCCGCAGCGAGAGGCTTTTTGTTGTCCGTGATCAGGCCATCATCTTGGTCTTCTTCGTGGCCGAGGGCATGGCGGGGGTCGAAGCGGGCATCGGCGGCATCATCTTTTTGGTGCCGCAGGTGCAAGCGCCAGCCGGGCAGCCGCAAGTCATGGCGGATCCACAGCAGCCGCACCAGTTCTTCATGACGAACATGAAGACGATGAGCCAGACGAACCCGTTGATCGCGGCAGCCATCGATTGGTCAAGCGGGGCACCGGTCATCAGGGACTTCAGCAGCATGCCGGCGGGAATCGAAGCAAGAGCGAGGCCGGCGGTCCAGGCGGCAATCGTCGGCATCATGCCGAGGGTGAGCAGGGCTCCTCCGACGATCATCAGGGCGATGTAGATGTAACCCCAGAGCATGCCGAGCGGCGTGAGGAAGCCGAGGCCGTCCCCGACGTAGCCGGAGAACTGCACCGGTGTCTTCAGGTGGATGATACCCATGAAGAGTACGCACAGGCCGAGCGTGATGCGCAGGAGCATCGACGCGACTTTCTTGGGGGGCATGTCGCACCCGGGAAACTGCATCATACGGAGAGAAGGGGGAAAGGAACGCCTGCATTCTCGCAGCAGCCAGTCGTGACGAAAAGCGATTGCTTCATGTTTGATGGCATGTGCAAGCCGGATCCGGCGCCTGTATGATCGCCGCATGTTCGAACTTCTGGGGACGACACCACTCGGGCGGCGCGGCCGTCTGACCACCGCGCATGGCATGATTGAGACGCCGTTTTTTATGCCCGTCGGCACCGCAGGTGCCATGAAGGGCCTGACGCATGAGGATCTCCTCTCGCTCGGCGCGCAGATTCTGTTGTGCAATACCTACCACCTGCACCTTCAGCCGGGCGAGGACATCGTCGCCGAAGCCGGAGGCCTGCATGAGTTCATTGGCTGGAAGAAGCCGATCCTCACCGATTCCGGCGGGTTCCAGGTCTTTTCCCTTCGGGGCATCAGCAAGATTACGGAGGATGGTGTGCACTTTCAGTCGCATCTCGACGGTAAGCCGCTCTTCCTCGGGCCGCGGGAATCCATGCGCATCCAGCATGCGCTCGGTGCCGATATCATCATGTGTTTTGACCAGTGTCCGCCGTCGACGGCTCCGCGGCCGGAACAGGAAGATGCAGTGCGCCGGACGCTTGCCTGGGCAGCTATCTGCAAGGAAGAACATGTGGCTCTGTGTGAAAAGACAGGCAAGTCGCCGATGCTCTTTGGCATCGTGCAGGGCGGGCTTGAGCCCGATTTACGCAAGCGCTGTGCGGCGGGACTCGCGGCCATAGGCTTCGACGGTTACGCAGCCGGAGGGCTGGCGGTCGGCGAAACCGAGGAGCAGATGCTTTCCATGCTGTCCGTTATCTGTCCCGAGCTCCCCACGGATAAGCCGCGTTATCTAATGGGTGTCGGCCGGCTGAACCAGATCCGTGATGCCGTGGCACTCGGCATCGACATGTTCGACTGTGTCCTGCCCATGCGCGAAGCGCGCCACGGCAACCTCTATCTGCAAAACGGCACGAAGATCCGCGTCGTTGCAGCGTCGTTTGCGCATGACCACTCCCCCATCGATCCCAGTTCGCCATCCGTTCTCAGCCGCACGCATCGCAAAAGCTATCTGCGACATCTGCTCCACAGCGGTGAGCGCCTTGGGGAAACCGTCGCCTGCCTGCAGAACCTCGGCGTCACGCTCGACCTGACCCGGAGACTACGCGCGGACATCGACAAAAAGCTCGGTCGCTGACTCCGCTCCCCTGAGTTACGCGGCGGTGATCTTGGTGACTTCGATCTGCGTGTAGTGCTGACGGTGACCCTTCACACGGCGGTAGCGCTTGCGGCGGTGGGCTTTGACGACGCGGATCTTGTCCTCGCGGCCGGTGCCCAAAATCTTCACTTCCACGCTGGCTCCTCCCACAAATGGGGCGCCTACGGTCACTGCGTCACCGTCTGCGACAAGCAGGACTTTGTCGAAGACCATGCTCTTGCCCTCTTCGGATTCCAGCAGAGGAACGCGCAGCTTGGCGCCTTTCTCGACTTTCTCCTGCGTGCCAGCGATATCGACGATTGCGAACATTGCCGCGGGAGTCTACGGAAAGGACGGGGACCGGGCAAGGGGAAATGCGACCCGCCGGAACGTCCAATCGCCCGTCAGGCCAGGTATGGATGAGCGTACTTTCGGCCCTGCCATGGCCTCGGGTACGATGGACTCCCCTCCCCGCACTGCCGATGTTCTTCCGTTCCAAGACTCCCGCTGCCTCCGACCGTCTCTGGGAAAGCGTCTTTCTCTTCTTCTCGTTCTGCTTCCTGGCGGGCCTGTTCCTGGATGGCTGGGCGCATAACCATATTCCCGAGCTGGAAACGTTCTTCACCCCGTGGCACGGCGTCTTCTATCTGGGCTATTTCGCCACCACCTTTACGCTGATTTTTTGGACTTTCGCGCGCCGTCGGAAGGGAGACTGGGTCTCGGCGATCCCGCCCGGGCACGGACTGTCGCTCTTCGGGAGCGCCATCTTCTTCCTCGGCGGCATCGGCGATCTCGGCTGGCACACCGCTTTCGGAATCGAGAAAGACATCGAGGCATTGCTGAGCCCGACGCATCTTATTCTTGCCACCGGCATGCTTCTGATTGTCAGTGGAAACGCGCGGCACTTCTGGGCGACGCGCAAACCCGGACAGTCGAAGGGTTGTGCGCTCTTCCCGGTGATTCTCTCTATGGCGATGTCGCTCGCGCTCATTCTCTTCATGATCCAGTTCGCGCATTTCACGGATTTTGAGGCGACGGGTCCGGTTCCGGATCAAACATTCTATCCCCAGGGATTGTCGATCCTCGGTATGATTCTGTTTGGTGCAGCCGTAAGCGGTATTCTGTCTCTCGGCATGCGCCGCGAGCGCCTTCCGGTCGGTGCCGTGACCTTCGTGGTGGCCGCGCCCATCGCCGCTCTCGCGCTGATGCGGACGGGCGTCGAGTTCATTCCCAGCGCACTGGCAGCCGGCCTCCTCGGCGACTGGCTTCTGCTGATCACAGAAGAATCCAGGCATCGCAAGCGCCTCATGCGCGTTTTCTGTTTCGCCGTCCCGGCGCTCTACTACCTTTTCGCCTTCATGACGCTGCATCTGACCACGGGCGTCTGGTGGACCATCCACATGTGGACCGGGGCGATTGTGCTCTCAGGCATGGCCGGACTGCTGACAGGTGTGATTGCGTGGCCGCCGGCGAACGCTTCCGCGCGCCAACTCTGAACGATGTCACGCGCTTCAGGACTAACGGCGGCTGAACTGCACGAGCGTGTGCCGCCCGACTGGTATCACGATTCCATACGCCGCAACCCGTTCCAGCGCTTCTGGCACAGGACGCGCTTTCGCGTGATCGGCGGCATGACGCGCCCGGCGGAGACGTTCCTGGATATCGGCTGCGCGGACGGCGCGTTCTCCGAGGTGCTGGCAAAACGTTCGGGCGCACGCACGTTCACCGGCGTCGATGTACTGGAGACGTCCGTGCGCTGGTCGGCGGAGCACTATAAGAATGATTCCCGGTTCAGCTTCCGCGTCGCCGATGCCCACCAGCTGCCCTTTCCGGACAACACATTCGATGCGGTCGCCTGCATGGAAGCCCTGGAACACGTGTTCGATCCTCTCGCGGTTCTGCGCGAGGCCAGGCGCGTCCTGAAGCCGGGTGGTTACGGCCTCTTCCTCGTCCCGACCGACTCCCTGCTGTTCCGCATTATCTGGTTTGTGTGGACGCGTCTGCGCGGGGCCATCTGGGAAGGAACGCACATTCAGTCGTTCACCGGGCATCTGCTCAGAGAAACTGTTGAAAAAGCGGGCTTCACGGTCGAAGAAGAACGCTTCTTCCTGTGGGGCATGCTCGTCGCGGTCCGCGCACGCAAGGCGGCGTGATCAGCGCTTCAGTCCGACAAAGTATGTCCCAAAGCGCGTGATATCCAGGCCCGGCGGGAGCAGTTTCGTGTCCTGCATGCGGAAGACATAGGCCTGCGTTTTCCCGGGGTCGCACGTCTCGATGCCGAAGCGGAAGCGGTCAAAGGAGAGCGCTGTGCGGTAGAGCGCGCGCGGATTTTTGTAGACGACGGTGCGCTCGAAGACACGCGGATCGATCTCGAGGGCCATGAGGACCTGCATCTCGGGAATCGAGCTCTGCGTGATCGTCACGCAGACGTTCCCCGGCGAACGGTCCGCGGCGTAGCGAATAGCATCCTGCATGCCGCCCATGAATGTCACGGGGATGCGCGCAGCGTAGGCGCCGAAATAGCTCCAGGTGAAGGCGAAGAACATCAGCAGGTAGCAGCAGATGACGATCGGAAAAACGCGCGGATACCGCCGCAGCCACGATAGGGCGTACGCTGCGAAGAGGATGATCGGGAGGTAGACGATATTGAACCGATGGATGATGAGGCCCATGACGACGCCGAGGCAGAGCGCCGCGGCGAGCCAGGCGTAGACCAGCGCGACGGGTTGGCGCAGGATGCCTTTTTTGCGCGCCTGCACCCACGCGAGCACCATGCCGACCGCGGCGACGACCATCGTGGGCGCGTAGAGCGTTCCGTAGGGATCGATGACGTTGGTCGCCCATCCGTCGGACTGCCGCACGAAAAGGTGCAACATGCTCCGCAGGTTGCTGGTCATGGAGTCCAGCCAGTGCGACGAGCCGACGAGCGTCGCAGCGGCGTACCGTGGGACGGTGGGCAGCAGCGGAATGGTGAAAAACGGCGTGCGGATGCTCGGCAGGTGCAGCTGGTTGATGACGACGTACAGCACGGCCGGCAGCGCCAGCACAGCGAGGATCGCTGCGCTCCAGGCTATGTGTGTGTGCGTGATCTCTCTGGCATTCCGCCGCAGCCAGAGCGCGGCCAGGAGGATGAAGACCGGCACCACGACGTACGACGCCGCGTATGCGTACAGGCACAGTCCGAGGACTGCGGATGATGCGACGAGCAGCCACGGGCGCTTGGGGGCGTAAGCGAGCAGTAGCACGGCGATGAGGAACAGCGGCGGAAACAGATTGCAGTCCAGCCCCCAGCGCGAAATCATGATGTGCCAGGGACTGATGGCGAGCAGGAACATGGCGAGGAGGGCCGTCGGCTCGTCCCAGATCTTTTTGGCGAGCATCCAGAGCAGCGGCAAAGCCGCGATGCCGAGGGTCAGGTTGAGCAGGCGTGCGGCGACGGGCGTGAGGCCCAGCACCGCGATGAACGGCATCATCAGGTATGCGGCCAAGGTACCGCTCATCCCGCAGCCGTATGCGCCGAGAACGATGGGCAGGAAGAACCCGTTGCGCTCCACGCCGTAGTGCAAAAGCGACCAGGAATCGTACGCCAGCGACGCCTCGTCCTGGTACATGCCGTACGGCACGTCGCCAAAACGCCAGACACGCACGAGCACGCCGAGCAGAAGAATCATCCAGAAGTATCCGGCAGGGGTGGTCAGCCAGGCGGTGATGCGGTCAAAAACGTTGCGCGGGGCTCGGGACATGCGGTGGTCAGTATAGCTCAGATCACAGGTACTTACTGCAGAAACGCGAGCAGTCGTACAGGCGCTTCCGTCGCTCCCGCGATTTTCATGGGGGCGATGAGCACGCGCGCTCCGGTCGGCGGAAGCTCACCCGCATTGGCGACGTTCTCGACCAGATACTTCCCTGCCCCGAGCATCACCCGGTGCACGGGAAAATCTTTTCCGCCTGCATCCGGCGAGAGTGTGTCGATTCCAATGCCCGCGACTCCCCTCTCCAGCAGCAGCTTCGCCGTGTCCTCGTGGATCGACGGAAACCGCAGCTCGTTGCGGTATTTCTCCGGACTTCCCCAGTGTGCGTCCCAGCCCGTATGGACGATCACGAAGGCGTTCGTAGGGATTGTGCCGTGAGTTTTTTCGAAGCTCACGACAGCGTCCGGCAGGACAACCGTGTTCTCATCGGCTCCGGATACGTGGATGACCATGCAGTCAGTCATCAATTTCTCGAGCTCGATCGCATCGGTTGTTTTCGCTCCGGCAAAGCAATGCGCCGGGGAATCAATATGCGTTCCGCAGCCTGCCTTGCCGCTGATCTTCTGGATGCGGAAAAGATTCGGCGCCTTGCAGTCGTCGTAATCGCAGGCGATGTTCATCGAAAAGCAGCAGTCGCGGTCCCAGCCCGGGATGTCCCCGGATAAGGAGTGGGTGAGGTCGAGCAGTTGGGTTTTATCGGCAAAGGTCATACGTAGCAGTGTAGCTCCGGCAGACTCCGGGAAAGCAATTGCATAGTAAAGACGGCACCGATGGTGATCGGCGCCGTCATCCCGTGACAATCACGGGCGTATTGTCCTATTGCGACTTGGTCTTATTCTCCGGGGAGAGGCGGCACTTCGATAGGTGCCACCGGAACCAGGCCGTCAGCGTTCATAAGGCAGTTCAGAACCAGCTGAAGAACTGCCTCGTAGGTGGTGCGGTCGACCGTAAGGACGAAACCTGCCTGGGCGAGATAGCCCACGTCTTCCTTGTTGCGTACCAGATCGGTGAGCGGGTGGAAGACTCCGGATGCGTCGTAAGCGCCCGGGGCACGGTTGGCGTCTTCGATACGGATGGACAGCTGCATGAGAGCTCCTGCGGAAACAGAGAAAGAAGCAGGTAGGACATCTGTGTTCGGTCCTACCTGCCAACGAGTGACAGAGCGAACAGTGAACACAGATCGATACCTGCTTTCTGCAGTATTTTCAAAGACCTAATATTTGATTATATAATTTAATTAAATAATGTCAAATACCGAAATACGCTCCAAATAGCATATTCTGACAGTTATAGAGATAGAGAGCGCTTTGATATACAACAATACTGGCTGGTCACTCTGACCGCTATCAGAAAGTATAGCGCCTCGGGAGTGGGATACC
>CAZFBZ010000013.1:0-28844 GCA_964517345.1 uncultured Candidatus Peribacteria bacterium
GCCCGTCTGGCGCGCAGAAAATCCGCTGCGCCTCCGCCCGTCGGACCGGAACTGGACCTCAAGGCCGAGAAGGAACGCATCGCCAACATCCTGGATTCCATCAAGGCGCCCAAGATGAAGAAGCGCCTTAAGGGACTTGTCGGCAAGTTCGAGGCGCTGAAGCTCAAGGCCAAGAAAGGCAAGGGAACGCCCGCCGTGCCCGAGCCGCCCGACGATCCGGACGACCCGGCGCGCGTTGTCAAAGTGGACCTGGACAAGACGCGCGAACTGGAGACGCTCGCCAAAGAGCTTGAGGATTTGCGCGACGAACTCCTCGAGGCCGAGGCGCTGTTCAAGGACGCCGACATCCCGCTCGATCCCGCCGATCAGGCGCGACTGCGCGTCGCCACGCATGCCATGGTCCATCGGATGGAGGAAGACGCTAAGCGCGCCATCGATGCGGAAGATGAACGTGTTCCGCTGGCGGCGCCCAGCCGCGGACGACTGGCTCTCGGGCAGGTCTACCAGAACATCGGCGGCGTCGCGGGGCGGCTCTTGGCCCTCCAGCCCCAGCTTCCGCTGCCGCACGATGTGCCCACGCTGGAAGCGCTCGATATTGCGGGTGCCGATCCCGGCGTGATCCTCGTCGTCGCGTGCGAGGAAGGCCTGGGCATCGACGACAAGAACGTCGACGATCTGCGCGCGGAACTCGCCGCGCATCGCGCCCGCAAGGCCGCGAAAGCCGCAAAGAAAACGCCTCCGGCGACGGGCGGAGCGGGCTCGTGAGGCCAAATCGCGTGATTGTCGGTCCCGTGAAAAAGTAGTATACTATACTTAACATGAACAACACCCACGAGCCACACTTTCTGCGCTGCGTCACCACTGCTTTTCTGCTGATGGGAATCACGATGATCTTTGCGAGTACGACGCAGATGATGCTGGCTGGCGATGTTGGTCAGGGAACGCTCGTCGTCCAAAGCGCGCTTCATGCCTCGGGCGAAGCGTCCATCGGTCAGGCGGGTAATGTGGTTGATGCCGGTGTGCTGCGCACGGGCGATCAGGAAGTGCAGCTCATCGTCGGCATGCTGTTGATCCTCGCGGGTTTCGGATTTCACCTGCTCTGTCTGCTGCGCGCGGACGGGACGCTACGCCACTGGATGCAGCGCCGCCGCATCAAGCTGCCGCTCAGCACCGGTTTCCGTGACCGGCTGGTCTGATGACGGAAGAGGACGGGTGGTTTTGTCGCGGGCTTTTTATGCGTCTATCAACAAAACCGTCGCCCGACGACTGTTCGGATGACGGTTGGTTTGGATGTTGGTTACCAGTCGTACGAAGTGGCGTCGTGGCGACCGATAACAAAGATATAATAACACAAAATCAGAAAATTAGCAAATGCCTCTTTCTTCTCATTTCTTCGCGGGCGGGGGCGTGAATGGCTGCTTCTTCCCCAGGTCGTCGCGGTGATACTGCCCGAATTCCTCGAGCTTCACGCAGAACTCGTTTTTCACCACCGGCCCTTCAATGCACATCCGGATACCGAGAGGGTCCATCGTGCAGTTGCCGCAGATGCCGTAGCCGCACTTCATGTAGCGTTCCATCGAGAGCTGGCTCGGGACCTGGTGCTTGTGCGTGATCTCCGAGACGCGCTTGAGCATCATCTCCGGACCGCAGGCGAAGACCTGGTCGACGGGCGAGCACTTCTGCTTCTTGGCGTCTTTGGAGTCGCGCGGGCAGACGGACAGCAGCTTGTCCAGCACGTCGACGTTGTAACCCTTGTAGCCGACCGAGCCGTCGTTGGTGGCGATGTGCAGCGCGACGTGCGGCAGAGCTTCCAGTTCCTCCACATACAGCAGGTGTTCCTTGCCGCGCGCTCCCACGATCACTTCCAGCGTGCAGCCCTGTTCCACGGATGACTGCGCCACGAAGTACATGGGCGCCGCGCCGTAGCCGCCGGCCACCAGAATGATGTGCTGACCGGGCTCCCACTCGTAGCAGGTGCCGAACGGACCGCGCAGGCCCACGAGGTCGCCCACCTGGCGCTTGGCGAGTTCGTTGGTCATGTCGCCGACGGCGAAGAACGTCACTTTGGTATGCGCGCCGTCGTCGAAGGCGACGCTCATCGGTACTTCGTCATAGCCCGGGAGCCAGACCATCACGAACTGGCCGGGCTTGGCACCCAGCGAGCCGTCGAACGTGAACGTGCGCACCATGTCCGTCTCCTGCTTGATGTGCTTGATGCGGTAGGTGCGGGGCAGCCGGCTCTGAAGCTGGATAGGCATGGTCAGGTGAGGGGACGGACGATGCCGGTCTTGGCGAACTCGGCGAGGGTTTTGTGCATGTTGCCGGTCAGCTGCGAAATATCCCACACGCCTTCGTTCGTGCACCAGTACTGCATCTCGTCGCAGACGTGTTTGAACACCTCGATGCCGCGCGTGCCGGCCGCCGTGCCGATGCCGACGAGACTCGCTCCCGCGAGGATCAATTCCAGCGCGTCCTCTCCGGTGTGCACGCCGCCCGTGCCGATGATCGGCAGCTTGCCGTCCGTCGCCGCGTAGACGTCCGCGATGCATTTCACCGCGATCGGCTTGATGCCGGGGCCCGAGAGGCCGCCGACCTTGTTGGCGAGAATCGGCATCCGGCTGCGCAAATCGATAGCCATGCCCGGCCCGACCGTATTGATGACGGTGAACCCGTCCGCGCCGGCTTTGGCGCATGCCTCGGCGATGATCTTGATGTTATCCACGTTCGGCGAGAGCTTGATGAACACGGGGATCTTCTTGCTGACGGCCTTCACCGCCTTGGTCGCCGCGGCTGCGTCGGGCGCGCTGCACGCGAAGGGGCGGCCGAACTCGTCCTCGATGTTCGGACAGCTGATATTCACCTCGAAGAAGTCCGGCTTGAGATCCACGAGCGCCGCCGCGGTCTTGCCGTAGTTCTCCACGGATTCGGCGATGATGTTCAGGATCAGCGGGACGGGCTTGGTCTTCATGTAATCGCCGATCTCCTCGTGCGCCTTCTCCGGCCCTGCGTCGGGCACGCCGACCGCGTTGAGCGTCCAGTGGTCCGTCGAAATGATCGTGGGATTGCGGTGGCCCTTGTGCTCCTTCAGCCAGATCGACTTCGTCGTGACCGCCCCCGCCCCGCTGGCGGCGGCGAGCTTCCAGCTGCTGGACGTCACTCCCATGATGCCCGAGGCGAGGACCGTCGGGTTGTCGAAGGTCACCCCGAGGATGGTCTGCGAGAGATTCACGCCGTCATCATAGAATACCCGGGCCTCCGAGTACCAGAGCAGCCGGAGGAAGTTTGTCGGTCCGTGGGCTTTTGGTAGTCTGTGCTCCATGGCTATCGAAAAATTCATTCTCCAGACTCCTCCCGGCGACGATGTGCTCGCGCGTGTCGGCGGATCGGGAAACGCCGTGGTCGCCGATGCCTCGCTGGTGCTGATGTCCAGCGCCGAATCGTTTGCCGAGAAGAAAGACTATGCGGGGAAGGACATCGTGCAGCCGGCCGTGATGGTGGTCGTGACGGATATGACGGACGCCACGCGCAGGCAGGTTCTGGTCACGTTCCGCGAGGACGTGGAGATGCGCGACGGCGTGCCGGTCGGCCGCAAGACCACGGGCGATTCCGTACTCCTCAGCAGCTCGAAGGCACCGGATCCCGCCGCGATCGTCGCCGAGAAAGTGGCGAGCGGTCTCAGTGGCATCGCGCCGCTGGATGTCGAATTCGTCGGCGCGAATGTCCTGACCGATGGCACGCGGTATTTCTTCGACGTCCGTCCCGTCTCGGCCGTGTCCGATGCGGCGCCGGCTGGCAGCGATCCCGACAAGCGGATGGAACTGGTGTCGTTCACCGACGCTCTTCAGCGCGTCAAAAGTCAGATGGAAAGGCGCCTGCTGGAACTGCTCCAGGCACACCTTGCGGGGAGGCCCTGATCAGCGTTTTGCGGCGGCCTTCATCCACGCGGCGAACAGCGGATGCGGACGGTGCGGACGACTCTTGAATTCGGGGTGGAACTGGCTGCCCACCATGAACGGATGGTCCTTCAGCTCGACGATCTCCATCAGGTCGCCGGCAGGGGAATCGCCCGAGATCACGAGACCGTGGGACTCCAGCTGCGTGCGGTAGTCGTTATTGAATTCGTAGCGGTGGCGATGCCTCTCGGAGATCTCGCCCGTGCCGTAAGCGGCGTAGGCCTTGGAGCCTTTCTTCAGCTTGCACGGATACGCGCCGAGGCGCAGCGTGCCGCCCTTGCTGCGTTCCTTGTACTGTCCCGGCAGGAAGTGCACGACGTACTTGTCCGCCGTCAGGGCGCCCTCTTCATCGAATTCCTCGCTCGTGAGCGACGGATCCTTGAGCATCGCGCGGGCGAACTCGATGGTCATCAGCTGTGCGCCGAGGCACAGGCCCAGGTACGGCACTTTCTCGGTGCGGGCGTACTTCGCCGCGGCGATTTTTCCCTCGATGCCGCGCTTGCCGAAGCCGCCCGGGACGACGAGGCCTTTGCACGCACGGAGCTGTTTCCAGGTGTCGGCGTCGTTCTTCTCCAGCTTCTCGGAATCGATCCAGACGATCTTCGCGTGGCCTTTCTCGAAGACTGCCGCCGATTTGATCGACTCGATCACGCTCAGGTAGGCGTCATCCAGGTGCGTGTACTTGCCGACGATCGCCACCGGGATCTCGCGTCCGAGAGCCGCTGCGTAGCGCTTCTGTCCGGCCTCCCACTCGCGCATGTTCGGCTTCACGTTTCCCAGCTCCAGGCGCTCCGCGATGATCTCGGCCATCCCGAACTGCTGGAAGTTCAGCGGCACGTCGTAGATCGAGCGCACGGTGGGGGCGGGGATGACGGCCCGGCGCTCCACGCCGCAGAAGTGGCTGATTTTATCGAGCAGGTCATTGGGGATCTTTGCGTCGGCGCGGGCGAGGATCATGTCCGGCTGGAGGCCGATCCTGCGAAGCTCGCGCACGGAGAGCTGTGTGGGCTTGGTCTTCAGCTCCTTGCTGGCGGCGAGGTAGGGGAGGAGCGTGAGGTGCACGTGGAACACGCGGCTGGAACCCATTTCCGAGCGCATCTGGCGGACGGCTTCCAGGAAGGGTTCTCCTTCGATGTCGCCCACCGTGCCGCCGATCTCCACCAGCATGATCTGCGCTCCGCTCTTCTCCGCGGCTTCGGACATGCGCTTCTTGATGGCATCCGTGATGTGCGGCACGACCTGGATCGTCTTGCCGAGGTAGTCGCCCTGACGCTCGCGGCTCAGCACCGACTGGTAGATCTGTCCGGTCGTCACCGTGGAGAGCTTGCTCATGGGCTCGTCGATGAAGCGCTCGTAGTGCCCCAGGTCCAGGTCCGTCTCCGCGCCGTCGTCCGTGACGAACACCTCGCCGTGCTGAAACGGGCTCATGGTGCCGGGGTCGACGTTGAGGTACGGATCGAGCTTCTGCACGAACACCTTCAATCCGCAGGATTTCATGATTGCGCCGATGGAGCTGACCGCGATGCCCTTGCCGAGAGAACTGCACACGCCACCGGTCACGATGATGAAACGGGTGGCATTCCCGGCCTTCCGCGTGGGGATCTTTGTGCTTCCGGTCCCGGTGGTTTTCTTTTTGGCCATAGAGGAAATCGGGCAGTCCGTCCGGGGGAGGAGCCCGCCGTTTATCTTACGCATCCGGTGTGTGTTTGCAAGAACGATTCGGACGTCGCTCAGGCGGCCATTTTTTCGGATTCGGGGGCGGCGCGATACGGATGAACCAGCAGCCAGAAATCGTCGAGAGACTCCGGTGCCGCGGCGGTGTTGAGCAGTTCCAGCTGGCGGTGCTGGCGGCCCGCATCGAACAGACAGGAGTGCCCGTGGAGGATCGCGGTGATGTCGCCGTTCGCGCGCGTGGTGTGCTGGCGCACCACCAGATGATACGGAAGGGCAGGGACGTCGATACCTCCCAGAAAAAACTCCCCGCCGGCCAGCGATTTGGGGCGCCCCGGCCGCCGCGTGCGGACACGTTCCAGATGATGGCGCGCGCTGCCGTTGGAGAGCATCTCGCGGATGAACGGCTCGTCCACGCGTTCGTCGTCGATGTCATAGCGTTCGTCGGCGAGGCGGATCGTCGCGGTCCAGGGATCGCCCGGGAGCGGGCGCAGACCGGTCAGCGGCGCTGCGATCCGGGCAGCGTGGGGCAGCAGTACGCCGCGCACAACGCGCGGAGAGTGGCCGCTCTGCGTGAGCTGCCGGAGCGCCTTGAGGGTCGCGCTGTTTGTCTTGCTGCGCCAGTCTGTGAGCAGCGTGGTCACCAGTGCCTGCGAGCCGTCCACGCACAGTTCGGTGGATGCGGGATCGAAGCCGTCGAGACCGAGCTGCGCCGCAGCGCTGCGGACAGAATAGCGCGTCTGGCCCGCGCAGCGCCGCAGCTCGCCGAGCACAGCGGCCTGTGTGGTTGTCAGGGGGATCGAAATCTGTGCTTCGAACGCATCAAGGCCGGCGTACCGCGGATGCGGCTGCGCGTGGTTGCTCAATCCGAGCAGCGTCCCATCCTCGGTGGCCTGCGCGTAACAGAGGAGCGTATCGGACATCATCTCAGCTGGAACGCTTGTCTCCCGAGTATCCGCTCCCGTGCTTCGCAAGCATTTCCACAGCGGCAAGGCGGGGGATCCGTTCCCCGGGCAATTCGTACTGATGGACGATCTCCACGCCGAACCGCTCCAGATGCTCGCGCTTGTGCGGACTCTCGGAGAACCAGTGCGTGATCCGCGAGTTCGGCAGAAGCCATTTGAACGGGTCGGCTTTGAGCCAGTGCATGCGCGCATCCTCTCCTCCGGCCACTTCCGTGGTGCAGGCGAAGTAGCGACCCGCCCTGTCGCCTCCCGGCTGAGTTTCACGCTTGTTGTAGACCAGATGCTTGATGACAGACCCGTGGTTCCGGCCCTCTTCGGGATTCATGACAAGGATGCCGATGCCGCCTCCCTGCGCGATGCGGATGAGTTCTTCGATGGCGTACTGTTTGGAGGCGGAGCAAGTGCATCGGACCGCAAAATTGTCCCCGTCACGGCAGTAATCGTGACTGCGCGCGCCCACCTCGACGTCGGGATCAGCGAGACGTGAGACGTCTCCGAAGATATGAATGTTCGGTCCGTCGATGGGTGGCTGAAACAGATGGAGGTCAGGCCTGGTCAGCAGTTCAGGAAACATACCGGTCTCCTCGTGGATGCGCCTGCGCAGATCCATGACTGCCATTCCGAGTCTCTTTGCCACCAGTTCCAGGTTCCAGACAGGATCGATATTGATGTCCGTCACCGTGAAGCTGCCATCCGGATGCAGGATCTTTCCGTCACTCTCGAGTCGCCCCCGCTCCATCTGCCGTTCGACGCCCGGGTGCAGGAAGGTGCTCTGAGAGACGGCGATCGTCGGCAGAAAGCGGTATCCGTGTTCCAGGAGATGAAGATGGTCGAAGGCGGCGCGATGACCGAGCGCATGGAAGCCCGCGATGCTCTCGTCGTCGAACCAGTGATCGTTGGGTGGAATCTCCACCCGCGGTTCCGCGTGGGTGAGATCCGGCAGGCGATGGGGGTCGATGGTCCCATGCTCGCCCGGATGCAGGTCATGCAGGATTCGCGCGAGTGCCCTCTGGAAGCCAAACGCGCCGTGCGGCAGGCCAAAGGAATTGCCCCGTCCCGGATTCCACTGCTCCGGAACGACGAGTCCGGGGGGAGTGGGTGGGTAGAGCTTCGCGACACCGTTTCTGTGCATGAGGGGGATGGCGTAAGGCAGATAATCTCCGCTGCGGTTCCGACATGAAGAATGGACGCGATCATGGTGCCGCCGGAAGGGCGTGTCAATTTTTTCTGGCATCACCCCGGGAATGCATCCATGTGTCGGGTCAAAGAGGCAGGCATTGCCAGGGCATGAAAAAATTCTCTAATATGCGCGCATGAAGCAGGCAGTCCAGCCCTACGCCGGCATCACCGGGCTCACGTCCGTCGGGCAGGTGGAGGCGGTGGCGACGCAGTTCGAAGAGGCCGGCTTCGGCCCGGACAAGAGTCATATCGGCATGGTCGGATTCCTCGCGAGCCGCGGGACGCTATGGGAGGAGCCGATGAGCTGGCGCCATCCGCCGACCTTGCAGAAGCTCGTTGAACTGACGGGCGCCGTCCGCGGACGCATGCTCCCGATGATCCACTATGAGGCCGCCGCCGAGCCCCGTTTTGCGCCGCCGCTCGGGGAGATCTTCCGCGAGCTGTACGGACCCGGCCTCTGCCGCGCCGCCCAGATCAACGCGCGTCCCGCTCCGGACGAAGTCCAGCGTCTGCTCGACAGCTATCCGGAGCTCGATCTCGTCTACCAGATCCGTCCCGAGCTGATGGCGCAGGGCGCTGACGCGATCGTGCGCGAGCTCGCGCTGCATCGCGGCGCGTTCAAATACATCCTCATCGATCCTTCGTGCGGACGCGGGCAGGAATTCGACCCCGCGCAGGCGCTGCCGGTGTATCAGGCATTGCGCGCGGCCTTCCCGGAAGCGCTGCTCGGATTCGCCGGAGGGTTCAGCGCCGAGAACGTCGAAGCGCGCACGGCCGGTCTCGTCACCGCCACGGGACGGCGCGATTTCCTCATCGATGCGGAAGGCAAAGTGCGCACGCCCGGGGACGACCTGGATCTGAAAAAGACCGGGGGCTACATCGCTGGAGCCGCGCGCGGGTACGGCCTGCAGGCTTAATCTCTCTCTGTCACGAGCCGTCCCTGCCGGTAGAACGCGCGTACCCGATCGGGGTTCAGCGCATCGGTGCCTGGATCGCGCACCCGGCTTTCCGCGTCCACGGAAAAGAGTCTGTGTCCGATACCTGCGCGGATCGCCTCATGACGTTCCGCGAGATTTTCCGGAGAGAAACCGCCGGCGACGCCGAAGGTGAGGTGCGGGAAGGCACGGGAGATGAGGCGGTGCATGCGGATCGCTTCATCGGATGCAAACGCCTCGCCCCGGCCGCGCGATGGGTCATAGAGCACGTGAGCGAGCGAGCTTGCGCAGGCACCGATGTGCTCCAGCACGATGTCGTCGCCCAGCCGGCAGAGGTCGGGACGTACCTGATAGATAATGTCGAGGTCCGGCACACGTTGCTTCAGCGCTCGCACCTCCGCCGGATCGGGTACGCCGTTGAGCTGGACCGTGTGGCAGGGCGTCTCCCGGCTTAGCGTGCCGAGCGCTCGTGACAGGTCCGTCGCAAGCGGTTTGTATCCACGCTGAACCTCAGCCACGGTCGTGGCGCCGTCGGTGCTCACAGCGTAATCCCGACAGTCGTAGTGTACGACGCCCAGCAGATCGGCGTGCACGCGTCCGGCGAGGGCCAGGAGTGCGGGGAAATCCGTCACCTTACGCGGGGATGCCGGCGTTTCGCCGCGCAATGTCCGCTCGTCCACGGCGAAGCCGATTGCCGCGTCGTGGGTCCGGTCTCCGTTCCAGCCGTCCGCCCGCAGTGTGGCAACGGCGTCATCCACTTCCTCTGCGGTGCGGAAGCCGTTGATGCCGATGTAGGGACGTGCGATCCCGGGCATGGTTTGACAGTATCGCACGCCGGTCTAGGATAACAATCCTTTCCCTTCATCCCGATGGATCGTCCCGACATGATGCGGAGATGTCTGGTCCTCGCCGAAGAGGGCCGGGGCAGGGTGGGGACAGGCGCGCGCGTTGCCGCGGTGCTGGCGCGCAAACAGGAGATCGTCGCCGAGGGTATTCACCGTGCCTTCGGGAAGTTCCACGCGGAGCGCGACCTGCTGCTCGGGTACGACGGTGAGGTGACACCGGATGACACGCTCTACGTGAACCTGGAGCCCTGCTGTCCGAGTCCCACCAAGAAGACGCCCCCGTGCACGGACATCATCGTCGAGCGCGGCGTGCGCAGACTCGTCTATGGCCTGTGGGATCCGGACACGCGTGTGTCGGGGCGGGGGATCGAGATCCTGCGTGCGGCGGGTGTGCAGGTGGAGGGGCCGCTGCTGCCCGACGAGTGCGCCCGGTACAACCGGGGTTTCGTTTCCATGCGCACAGCAGGCCGCCCGTGGATCGCGCTTAAGGACGTCACGGGCGATCACGCCGACGACGACGCATTGCCTCTGCAGACGGGTGACGGTGCCGAGCGCGCGTTTATGCGCATGGAACATGATGCGGTGATCATTGATGCCCGGACCGCTCTGGATCGCAACGCGTTGCTCCGCGCAGGCAACGCCGACCGTCCGTCGGTGTTCCAGCCGCGGCGCATTATCCTCGATCCGCTTGGCGAAGTGCCTGCCGATTCCCCCGTGCTCGCAGACGAAGCGCGCACGATCCTCGTCACGCCGGAGACCGCGCGCGGACGCGACCGGGGCGTGCGCGTGTTCGAGGCGGCGAGGGGCGCACGCACCGATCTGATGGTCCTTCTGCGTCAGCTCGCGACGCCCGACGGCGACTGGCACGGGCTCACCAGTCTCCTCATAGAAGGGGATGCCGCCCTTCTGGAACAGTTTCGCGATGCGGGTCTTGCTGATGAGGAATTGTGTCTGGTCTGAGCGAAAAAACTGGGGTCCGTGAAAAAACTTTACTCCCGGGGTACCGGCAGTACACTGACTTCCTCTGACTTCCCCGTGCCACTCGTGAAGGCGGTAGACGATCTCATCGACGTCTCGCTTGCTGCGGAGAGAGTTCCCCTCGCCAGGGAACTCAAGGGCATTGTCCTGAACGAAATCGCGTTGTCCCGTACGCGATTCTCGGACGACCCCGATATTCTGTCGGCCTGTGATGCCCTGGAGGCCGTTGCCGCCGCCGAAGTGCCGCTGGAGACGCTCTGTAAGACGCGCAGCGCGCTCTACCGGTTGTTGCATGAGGAGTCGAGGCGCAAGGTGCGGACTCCCATCCGCAGGACGGGCGTCGCGCTTGGAAAGGAACTGGAGCGCATGCGCGATCCGAACCGCATTGAACTGCCTGAGCGAATTATTACCTGCGGGATGCGCTGGTGTCCGGAGGCTCCGTGGTATGCGCTGCGCTACAGCCATGACGATCCCGAGCATGCAGGTACCACGGGCGGGCCGCATGTCATCCTCGTGCGCACGCCTGAGCGGATCGATGTCGACGGACAGGATCTGCCATCGGATTATTTTCTGACTACCGGCTTGCTCGACGATCCGGAACTGCTCGCCCGCATCCACTCCGAGTGCTGGTTCGGCGACATTCTCGAGCAGATGCGCTGTGACTGCGGGCCGCAGCTCAAGCAGTCGATGCGTGCCATCAATGAGCGCGGCAAAGGCCTCATTCTTTACTTGCGCCAGGAGGGGCGCGGCATGGGCCTGTTCGACAAGATGGATGCGTTGGAACTGGCGGAGGGCCGCGTGCAGGGTCGTTGGGTCGGCAAAAAGCACGACACGGAGTCCGCCATGATGGCGCAGGGATATGAGAGCGCTGAATTGCGCAAATACGGGTTCATCGGCCCGTGGCTGCACGGACTCGGCATCCGGCGTGTGAAGCTCATGAGCCATAATCCCGTGAAAGAAGACACAGTGCGCGGCTTTGGCATCGATGTGACGCGCGAGGAGGCAGCCGGCGAGGTTGGCGGCCACGAGAACCTGGTGGAATTCCTCTGGAAGATCGTGGAACAGCGCTATCGGAACATCACGCTGGGTACACTGCGTGTCGAGCTCGACCACCATCTGGATGAGCTGGCGCGGGGCATCGTCACCGATCCGATCCTGTGCCGGTACCTGCTGTGCTTGTTACAGATGATTGAAAGGGGAAATGCACTACACGTCAATGAAGAGCTGCAAACCGTGATCCTGGCCAATGCCGTTGTCATCCGCAACGCAGCGCTCACCGCCAACAGCGGCTCCTGATCGGCGCGTCAAAAAAGCGGCGCCGGAGCGCCGCTGGGATTTCCGCAGGGGACGAATCAGACCTTGGATTTCTTCATCGTCATCTTCTTGCTGCTGAAGCTCTTGGCGCTCTCTTTCCAGAGCTTGGAGGCCTGCTTGCCGCCGTCCTTCATCATCTTTTCCACGCCCTTCTGGGCTTCGGCGAGCTTCTTGGAAGCATAGACCTTCGCCTTCTTCAGGTTCTTCTGGACGTCGTCGCTCTCGGCGAACTTCTTCACCTCGTGGGCGATCTTCTTCCCGTCCTTGGAGAGGTGGGCGCCGAGCATCTTGGCCGCGGACTCCGCGTCCTTCGCCTTGGAGAGTTCCGCGCGCAGCTTGTCGTTGCTGAGGATATAGCCGGCCATCGCGCCACCGAGCGTGCCGAGGAGGAGGGAGATTCTTTTCATAAGGCAGAGAGGGTAGGGAAGTACAAACAATTCTACTGATGAGTAGACGCGTTGCAACGAAAGTCCTTACGAGATCGACTGGCGTCACCCTCGCAACGTCGCGCGCAGCGACTGGAGCTGGGCGTCGGTCAGGATCTCGGAGAGCTGTTCGTCTGTGGCCTCGCGCACGCCCGAGAGTGTCCCGAAGCGGCGCAGAAGATCCTTTTTCGTCTGTTCGCCGACGCCCGGGATGTCGTCCATCGCCGAACTCACGGCGTGCCGCAAGCCGCGTTTCTCGCGGTGTCGGTTGGCGAAGCGGTGAGCTTCGTCGCGCAGTCGCATCAGGAGGAATTTTGCCGGACTATCGTCGGGGAAGGGGACTGGCACCGGGTTGCCCGGTACGAACACTTCCTCCTCCCGCTTGGCCAGTCCGATCACCGGCAGCGTCAGCTTGCAGTCTTCCAGCACCTCCAGCACGGCGTTGAGCTGCCCCTTGCCGCCGTCGATCACGAGCAGGTCCGGCCTGCTGGAGAGCGACGGGTCGACCTTGTTCTGCGACGCTTCGTACATCACGGCGACGGGCTCGCCGTCATGCGACGTGGCGAACGCCTTGAGGGACGCCTGCAGCGCCTTGGGGGGTTTGATGACGTAGCGGAACCCGATGTCGGCGTAGGTCAGCTCGAACGCGGGCTCGATGACGGCGTACATCTTTCCTTTCTTCACAGATCGCTGCAGCTTGCGCGCGATGAACCGCCCCAGCGTGCCGTGCGCGTACTCCTCATCGGTCCAGAGCGTGCGCAGTTCCACGCCCTGCGCGCCCAGATCCGTCATCCGGCCGAAGCCGATGATGCGCTTTTCATGGCGAGCCACCAGATACTCGGAGGTCGTTATGCCTTTCTTCCCCGCAGCTGCGGCACCTTCGGTATCAAGCGTTTCCAGCGTCTCTTTCTCGGCTTTGCGCGCTTTGCCGAAGGTGATGCCCTGCTCCTTCCAGCGGCGCTCCTCCTCGGGCAGATCCTCGCAGATGTGACGGAGGCGGCGGCGCAGCACCTCCTTGAGCGCGCGGTAATCGTCGATATCGCCGCGCTTCATCGACCGGATCGTGAACGACCGGTAGTGATCGTTGGCGGGTTTGCCGCCGCGTATCACCACCATGCTGCCGACTGTCTCGGTGCCGTCGAGGTGCGAGATGTCATACCCCTCGATCCGCTGCGGCGGTCCCGCCAGGCTCAGCCGTTCCTGCAGTCCCTCCAGCGCGCGCTTGATGTTATCCTGTTCGGATTCCCATTTGGCTTCGTGCTGGCGGGCCTTTTCCAGCGCGTTTTTCTCCGCGAGTTGCAACAGATGCGATTTCTTGCCGCGCTCGGGCACCCGGAGGTGTACGCGCCCGCCGCGCTTGCCCGTCAGCCATTCCTCCAGCACCGCCCGGTCGCCGGGATTCTCGCTCACGGTCACCGTGCCGGGGATATCCTGCGCGTCGTCGTAGAACTGCGGCAGGAACTGCTCCAGCACGTCGCCGGCGGAGTCAGCCTGTCCCATCAGCGAGAAGTGCGATTCGCCGATCAGGCGTCCTTCGCGCCGGTGTAGTACGACGACGTGTACCCGCCCCGAGAGCATCGCGACGCCGATGATGTCGCCATCCTCGCCCGTGGTGTCCGTCGCGATCTGCTCCTCGCGTTTGCCCTCCAGGCGCTGGAGATGATTGCGCAGCCGCGCGGCCATCTCGAATTTGCGATCAGCCGCCGCGGTCTTCATCCGCTGCTCCAGGATCGCGCGCACATGCGAGCGGTCACCGCGCAGGTAGTCCATCAGACGCGCGATGCGTTCGCCGTACTCCTCCCGCGTGATCGCGCCCGCGCAGGTGCCGCAGCACCGCCCGATCTGATGATCCAGACACGGGCGCATGACGGTCAGGGGATCGCGGTTGGCATTCAGGAGGTCCAGTGACTGGCGGCACGCGCGGTATCCCAGCGCTTCATGCAGCAACTCCAGCGTCTCCCGGGCTTCCTCGCTGTTCAGGTATGGCCCGAAGTGCTTGGCCTTGTCGTCATTCATCCGCCGCACGAGCTCCACGCGCGGCCACGCGTCCTTCGTCGTTACCCGGACGAACAGGTAATTCTTGTCGTCCTTCATCAGCACGTTGTATTTGGGTTTCAATTCCTTGATGAGATTCGTTTCCAGAATGAGCGCCTCCAGCTCGTTGTTGGTCACGGTCATGTCCACGTCCGCGATCAGTTCCAAAAAAGCCCGGCGCCACGGTCCGATGTCCGCGCCCGGCTGCGGGTTCACGTATGACCGGAGCCTGTTGCGGAGATTCTTAGCCTTGCCGATGTAGAGCACCTCGCCTTTTTCATCCAGCCAACGGTAGATACCGGGCTCGGTCGTCGCGGCCGCCACGCGTTTGCGCAGCGCCTTCAGGCGGGGATTTTCCGTCTTCGCGGCTTTCCCGCCCTTGCCGGTCTTGTGGATGGAGCCGCGGTTCGGCACGGCCGGATGATACAGGAGACGCCCGCCTGCAGCGCCGTTCCCGCCCGTTTTCGCGCCCCGTGAAGCCCTGCGCGTTGACTTTCGGCGCCTCTTCCCTACGCTCTTCGATGAATCGCCGATCTCTGCGATCGGTGAGGCTCTCTGCATCCTCTTTTCCTCTCTATAGCATGTCTTTCTCTCTCGAGTTCTTCGCGCCCGTCGTGGCGCTGATCGGTCTCTGCTACAGCCTGGTCTTCTGGAAGGGCGTCACCTCCGCCGAGGACGGCACGCCGGCGATGCAGAAAGTCGCCAAGGCCATCTCCACGGGCGCGCGCGCCTTCATCCGCCGCCAGTACAGGACAATCACCGTCCTGGCGCTCGCCGTGGCAGTGCTCATTCTCCTTGCCTACGGCTGGGCCGGCGCGAGCGCGACCACCGGCATGACCGGCTGGATGCGCGGCATCGCGGTCAGCTCCGCCTTCCTGCTTGGCGCACTGCTTTCGGGCCTTTCCGGCGTTATCAGCATGGTCGTCGCCACGAAGGCGAACCTGAAAGTCGCGTCATCCGCCAAGAACGGCCTGAATGCCGCTCTCCAGATGTCGCTGCGCGCGGGCACGGTCCCGGCCATCATCATCACGGCCCTTTCCCTGCTCGGCATCAGCGGACTCTATCTGCTCTACACGATGGCCCTCGATTTCCCGGCACGCGACGTGCCGGCGATGATCATCGGTTACGGCTTCGGCGCGAGCTTCGTGGCGCTGTTCGCCCAGCTCGGCGGCGGCATCTACACCAAGGCGGCCGATGTCGGCGCCGATCTCGTCGGCAAGGTGGAGGCGGGCATTCCGGAGGATGACCCCCGCAACCCGGCCGTCATCGCGGACCTCGTGGGCGACAACGTCGGCGACTGCGCGGGACGCGGTGCGGATCTGTTCGAATCGATCTCCGCCGAGAACGTCGGCGCGATGGTGCTGGGCGCGGTGCTCTTCGGGACGTTCGGCGTCCAGGGCATTCTCTTCCCGATGGTGCTCGGTGCCGTCGGTCTCGTCGCCTCCGTCATCGGCGTGTACTGCGTGAAGGCCAGGGAAGGCGAAGCCCCGATGAAGGCGATGAAGCGCGGTTTCTGGGCGACGACCGTCCTGATGGGCATCACGCTCTACGTGCTTTGCGCGATGCTCCTCAACGTCGACGTGACCGTCGCCGGAGCGGATGGCGTAGCGCGGACCTTTGGGACGGGCCTGTGGTTCTTCGCCGCCGGTCTCCTCGGCCTGCTGACCGCCGTCGCGTTCGTCTATCTCACCGACTACTACACAGGCAAGCAGTTCCGCCCGGTGCGCTCCATTGCGGACGCATCCACCACGGGACACGGCACCAACGTTATCGCCGGAACGGCCATCGGCATGGAGTCCACGGGCCTCTCGGTGATCACGGTGTGTATCGCGCTCTTCGGCTCGTACTGGCTGGGAACGCAGACCGGGCTCGACAGCGGGGGCCTCTACGGCACCGCGGTCGCCACGATGGGCATGCTTTCCACCGTCACCTACATCCTTGCCATGGATATGTTCGGTCCGATCACGGATAACGCCGGCGGCATCGTCGAGATGTCCAACTCCCCGGACGCGTACCGCCTCGTCACCGATGAACTCGACGCCGCAGGCAACACGACCAAGGCGCTCACGAAGGGTTACGCCGTCGGATCGGCCGCTCTCGCCGCGTTCCTGCTCTTCTCTGCCTACCTGGAAGAGACCCGTTTGACCTCCGTGAACCTCGCGGATGTCAGCGTGTTCGTCGGCTCGTTCCTGGGCGCGATGGTGATCTTCTTCTTCACGTCGCTCACGATCCGCGCGGTCGGCAAGGCCGCCGGCGTCATCGTCGAGGAGGTCCGCCGCCAGTTCCGCGAGAACAAGGGCATCATGGCCGGCACCTCCGAGCCGGATTACGCCGCCGCGGTGGACATTGCCACCAAGAGCGCGCTGCGCCAGATGATCATGCCGGGTCTTCTCGCGGTCGCCGCGCCGGTTGTCATCGGTCTGCTGCTCGGCAAGGAAGCGGTCGCCGGACTCCTCATGGTCGGCACGATCGTCGGCATCCTCATGGCCTGCTACCTCAACAACGCGGGCGGCGCCTGGGACAATGCCAAGAAATACATCGAGACAGGCGTCCACGGCGGCAAGAAGAGCTTCGCTCACCAGGCAGCCGTCACGGGTGACACGGTCGGCGATCCGTTCAAGGACACGGCCGGTCCGAGCCTCCACGTGCTCATCAAGCTCTTCGCGACCCTCACGCTGGCGCTCGCGGCTCTCTTCGTCTGATCAGGATTTCTTCTGCGGCCCGTCGTTCCGGTCTACGGTGCGGCGGGTTTTGCGGAGCCGCTTTTCCAGATTCGCGGTCAGTTTTTTCAGAGACGCGCGGTAGTACGCGGGTCCGCGCTCCGGATCGGACATCATGGTTCCCAGGAATCGCAGTGGCTGAACGCGGAGAGAAGTGAGCTCCAGGCTGCGTTCCGGACTTTGCAGTGCCTGCTGATGAAGCTCGGAGTCCACACCGTAGAGTCCGCCCCGTACAAGTGGCATCACCGGTCCTTCCATGGTGTCGACTTCCACCGTCGTGAGGGCCAGGAGGCTCTGCGCACCGGCTTCCGGGCGCTTGAGGGAGCCGATGAGGCGGTCATTCATGTAGATCAGCGTGCAGGGTCCGATGCCCTCATCCAGGGTCCGCTGCAGCGCATTCATATGCAGTTCCTCGGCCTTCGGGCAGCAGGGGCTTTTGGCCGTGACATTGCGTGCCGCCTGTACGCCATCGAGCGGGATGGCATCGCCGGTGTAGTACGCGCGGTCCTCCAAAAGAGCCTCCGGCATCTGGTTTTCCGCCAGAAAAGAGAACAGCGGCAGGTACGCGCGTTGTCGCCGGATAGCCAGGCAGACGTCCTCAATCAGTGCTTCCTGACCATCTCCGATGAGTGAGTCGATCTCGGGGAAATGCAGCGCCAGACGCCGCGCGGATTCCTGGCGTTTGTCGCGGACGAGTTTGCGTACCAGCGTCGTGATGAGCGCCGACAGGGAATCGGGATCCAGGATGGCGGCGATGTGCTCGCGCTGGGCTAGCAGCAGCTTGAGTGTTTTGGACGGCTGTCCCGAGCTTTCGCAGCTGCGGGCGAGGGCTGTGTGGATCACATCGTCGTTCACGGACTCTGCGATATGCGGCAGCACGCGGAGGAGGTCTTCCGGTTCGTAAGCGTCGTACTCACGACGGAGCAGTGCGTGCATCACGCCGCGGGCGTACTGCCGGGAATACCCCACTGTCTGCCTGCCTTCCTCCGCGGGTGTCGCGGGGGTGTCGGCAACGTCGGTGACGGCTGGTCGCGGTCTGCGCATGAAGGGCCGATTCTTGTCTTTTTGCGGCGAAAATCAACCCTTCAGGACCGGAAAATCGCGCTACGGCCTGCGGAAGCCTAAATCTGGCATCCGGCCGCCGCGGGGGTACACTGGCCACGTTCCCCCCCCCCGCATTCCATGAAACACGAAATCCTCCTCCGTCCGTCGTATTCCGCTCTGCGCTGCGTGCTCGACGCGGGCGATGACATTCACGCCGAATCCGGTTCCATGCTCGCGATGGACGCGACTGCCAAGATCGAGGGCTCCATGAAGGGCGGCGCGATCCAGGCGCTCAAGCGCGCGTTCCTCACGCGCGAGAGTTTCTTCGTCACGACGATCACGGCGTCCAAGGACGACACCGAGGTCTACCTCGCGCCGCGCGCGACGGGCGACATTGAGGCGATCACGCTGAAGGGCGACGAGTACATCGTGCAGGGCGGGTGCTTCCTGGCCTCGAACGGCGACGTCAAAACCGATACGGCGTTCACGGGCTGGAAGGGATTTCTGAGCGGCGAAGGCATCTTCATGATCAAAGCTTCCGGCACAGGTACCGTGTTCGTCTCCAGCTTCGGCGGCATCATCCAAAAGACGCTTGCGGCAGGAGAGCAGTTCATCGTCGATAACGGCCATATCGTCGCTTTTCCGGCTTCCATGAAGTACACGGTGGAGTCGGCGGGTTCGGGGCCGTTCAGCATGGTCACCACGGGCGAGGGCCTCGTCTGCGTCTACACCGGCCCCGGCACGATCCTGCTCCAGTCGCGCAACCTCCGCACGTTCGCCGAATCGCTCAACCCCTTCCTGCCCAACCGCCAGAGTTCGCAGGGCGCCGGCAACCTCCTGGGCCAGTTCATGGGGGGCTGACATGCGCCTCTTCCGTTTTTTGCTGATGGTCTCTCTCTTCTCACCGCTCGGAGGCTGCGGTCCGTCCACGCAACCGCAGACAGCCGGCGACACCGCCACGGCGGACGAGATCCGGTTCATCCCGATCGGGGATTCCTACACGATCGGACAGGGCGTGCGCACCGAGGACGCGTGGCCGTCGTTGCTGACGGAGTCTTTGCGCGACGAGGGCATTCCGCTCCGCCTGATCGAAAACCCTGCCCGCACCGGCTGGACGACGCAGGACGCCATCGACGGCGAGTTGCCCGTATTCGAAGCCTCGCAGCCCGCGTTCTCCACACTGCTCATCGGCGTGAACGACTGGGTGCAGGGCGTGGATGCAGGCACGTTCCGCACCCGCCTCGCGTTCCTCATGGACCAGATGCTGGCGGTGTTGCCGCACGGGCGCCTCATCATCCTCACGATTCCCGATTACTCCGTGACGCCTGCCGGATCGCGATTCGGCGATCCCGCGACGAACGCTGCGGGCGTGCGCGCGTTCAACGCGATCATCGAAGATGAAGCCGCCAGGCGATCGCTTCCGCTCGTCGACCTGTATCCGATCAGCCTTGGGATGGGTGAGGATCCTTCGCTCGTCGCGGATGACGGCCTGCATCCCTCGGGGTTGGAATACCGCGCATGGGAAGAGCTCATCCGGCCCATGGCACTGGAATTGCTCAGGAACTGACGCGTTCAGGGGGCTGCCCGCATCGCCGCGTCCACCTCCGTCTTGAGCGCGTCCGCGCGCTTCTGGCCCTGCGCGCGCTGCTCGGCAGAGAGCATGTCCGAGAGCTTGCCCAGGTTGTCGGCGGCCTTCGGGAAATCCTGTTTGGAGGCCAGCGTGAGCCACGCATAGCCCTCCACCAGATCCTGCGTCATGCCCTCGCCGCGGATCGCCATGATACCCAGGTTGAACTGCGCATCCGCAACGCCGAGGAGCGCCGCCTTGCGGAAGTTCTCCAGCGCCGCGTCGAAATCGATCTGCTGACCCTGTCCGAGGTAGGCCATCAGTCCGAGCTCGTACCATGATCGGGGATTGCCGTTGCGCGAGGCCTCGGTGAACCAGCGGCGCGCGGCGACGTAGTCCTGCTTCACGCCTTCACCCTTGTAGTACATCAGTCCCAGGTTGAACTGTGCCCTGCGCTCTCCTGCCTGGCCGGCCTTCTCAAACAGATCCCGGGCACGTGCGTAATCCCGCGGAACGCCGTCGCCGTCGTGGTACATCGCACCCAGCTGGAATGTGGCCTCAGGGTCACCTGCGGCGACTTTCTGCTCGATCTCGGCCTTGGAGAGGACCGGTGCCTGTGTCGTGCCAAGCACGATGCCGGTACCGATGGTCCCACGCTCCGCGGGGGGCACGGACGGCGCAGTGCTACGGCAAGCGCCGAGTGCGAGGCAGAGAACTGTGGCGGAGAGCAGGGTCGGGATACGGCGCATGGGCGGAGTGTACTATCCCGGTTCCGGTCGCGACAGAGAGGCTGTCGCGGATTGCCGTGTTTTCGGCCGGACGGCGGCGTATCCTGCAAACCATCCTCTTCGCGAACATCATCACGGGCCTGATGGTCGTTGTCGTCCTGGCGATCTTCGTCACGGGGATCTATCACATGTTCATTCTCCGGGTGCCCTACGTGCCGACGCCCGAGAAATTGGCGACGGAGATGGTGCGTCTCGCGGGTTTGGGCGCGGCGGACACGGTCTACGATCTGGGGGCGGGGGACGGGCGCATCCTGCTTGCCGCCAAGCGCGCGCAGCCAGGGATCCGCGCCGTCGCCGTGGAACTGGCGCCCACCGTCTGGCTGCTGGGGCTGGTGCGGACCTGGCTGGCGCGGCAGCGCATCGAGTGGCGGATGCGGAGCGTGCTGAGCGTCGATTTGCGCGACGCAGACGTTGTGTTCGTCTACCTGCTGCCGTCCCTGATGGAAAAACTGAAGACAAAATTCGATGCAGAACTGCGCAAGGGCACCCGCGTGGTGTCGCATGCGTTCCGGTTCCGCGATCTCACGCCGACCCGGGAGGTGGCGGTGCCATGGGGCCGGAGGTCGAAGACGCTGCTGCTCTACGAGTGGTGAAAAATTCTGGCGGCAGGTTCCGGGCGACGGCCCAGACGACGAGTGTCGCGTAGCAGACAGCCACGGTTTTCGCTCCGACCTGGAATCCCACGGCGGCGAAGGGCAAACGGGCCAGCGCGCGGGTCCAGAGGATGATCCACTGGAGCGCGATGGAGCCCGGAATGCTGATAAGCTTTGCGATGAGCGGCAGCACGGGCGAGACGGCGGCGCTGCCGAGCCCGAAGAACGTTGCGGCGGGGACTGCGGGCGGAGCGAGCACGTTGGCGATGGGTGCGATCAGCGATAGCCGGCCGAACAGCATCGCCATCCACGGGACGGTCGTGATCTGCGCCGCGACGGTGAGGCGCAGGGTTTCCCGGAGACCGAACCGCTCCGGCAGCCACGTAAACCAGCGTTCCACCAGCGGCGCGATTTCGGTGATGCCGAGCAGTGCCAGGAACGAGAGTTGAAAGCCCGCGTCGTACCAGAGTTGCTTGGGGTTCCAGACGAGCATGGCGCACAGCGTCCAGAGGATCGACAGCCGCAGCGACTGCGACCGGCCCAGCCGCACCGCCGTGAGGCCGAGCACGCCCATGATCGCCGCGCGCATGACCGACGCACTCCCGCCCGTGAAGAGTGCGAACAGCAACACGAGGCAGACCGAGGGAATGTATCTCCAGCGCAGCGGCAGCCAGAACAGCAGCGTGCCGAGCGCCGCGATCACCATGGTCACGTTGGTCCCCGAGACGGCCACAAGGTGACTCAGGCCCACATCGGAAAAATCCTGCTGCAGATCCTCCGGAATGCCCCGACGCGAGCCCGTGATGAGGCCGGCCAGCAGTGACGATTGCGGCTCGGGATAGAGCACCGCGAGGCGCGCCTCGAATGTGTCTTTCCAGTCGTAGAGCGTGCGCAGGATCGAGGCAGGTGCGGTGCTGCTGCCCGCCGCGACGGTGGCTCGCGGCATGATCGCGGTGATCTCATAGCGCGCGAGATACAGGTCATACCGGAAACCTTCGATGTCTCCCGGGCGGAGCAAATTCCCGTGCACAGTCACCGTGTCGCCGTAGCGGTAGCGCGGCCAGCCGGACCTGTCCGTGGCGAGGATCTTGCCCTCTACAGGCAGCAGCACGCCCGTTGCTGTTTCCAGCATCGCGGCCGCGACGGTGTACCGCGTGAAGAGCGGCCGGCGCTCGGGTTCGGCGGAGATCTGCCCGCGTACCGACACGACGCGTTCCGTCGCGTACCGTTCCACCGAGAGTGCCGTCTCCACGCGGGTGGTTCGTGCGACGGCGGTGAACGCGAGCAGCATCCCGATGGCGCAGGCCGCGACACAGCCGCCCACGTTGCGTGTCACGGGCACGAGGCAGCCGTAGAAGCCCGCACATGCGCCGAGCATCAGCGTCAGCCAGACCGACATCGGGTACGCGGCCGCCTGATTCCATTGCAACAGGAAGACCGCTCCAAGAAATGAGAGCAGGAAGCAGGCGGCGAGACGCGCGGGAGCCATGCGAATCACTCTGCGCCCGCCGCCAGCAGCGCGGGGCCCGCGACGATGCGATTGCCGCACCCACCCGGACTTTTGCTTTCGGGAGGGACGCGCCGGCGGTTTCATGCCTCCGTGGAACGCTCAGGCATCGCGCCGTGATTGCGCCAGGGCGATCCACTCATCAATTGTCAGCGTCTCGGGGCGGCGGGTCGGGTCGATGCCGTGTTTTTTCAGCAGTTCCATCCCGTCCGGAAGGCTGCCGAGAGAATTACGCAGCATTTTGCGCTTCTGCCCGAAGCCGAGCTTCGTCAGCCGGAAGATCGCATCGACCGTTTCGGCATCCGCGAGGGGTTTTGGGTGGCTGACGATATGCAGCACAGCCGATTCCACCTCGGGCGGCGGCAGGAAGGCGTTCTTCCCGACTCTCTGGATGATGGACGGCGTGCCGAAGAGCGCGACCAATACCGTCAGCATCCCGGCGCTCTCGGTATCGCAGATTTTCTCGGCCACTTCCCGCTGGATGAGCAGTGTCATCGTCGTTGGGCGCACGGCGGATTCCAGAAACGCGTGGCGCAGGAGCGGCGACGTGATGTGATAGGGGATATTGGCGACGATCTTGTACGGCGTGTCCGGGAAGGGTGTGGCGAGCGCGTTGCCCTTCACGATCGTCAGCTTCCCGAGGTGCTCCGGCCCGACGAAGCGCTGCAGCAGAGGCGGCAGACGCGGATCGAGTTCGATGGCCGTCACGTGCGCGGCGTCCATCAGCAGCTCACGCGTGAGCACGCCGATGCCCGGGCCGATCTCCACGATATTGTCCTCCGGCTCGATCTCCGCTGCGTCCAGGATCGCGTCCAGCACCTCCCGGTCGATCAGAAAATGCTGTCCGAGTTCGGTATTGAGCCGCAGGCCGTTTGCCTGCAGGAATTGCCGAACCTCGTCTTCCAGATCCAGTTCCATGGCGTGAGCCTACCAGACGCTCAGTCCCGTGCCTTCAGGATCTTCTCGCCCAGTTCCGGGATGCGCGCCAGCGGAATGCCCGCGATGTTGATGCGCCCGTCACCCGTGAGGAATACCAGATGATCCACTTTGAGCCGGTCGATCTCCGTCGCCGAGAGCGGCAGCATGGCGAACATGCCATGGCCCGTCACGGACGCGCGCATGTCCTCCGGAAGCGCCTGGAACAGCGCCTGACGCTTGCGGGCCAGCATCGTGCGCGCTGCCTGCATATCGGCCAGCCACGCGTCTTTATGCGCCATCTGTACTGCAGCCACGACCGATTGCCCGAAGGTCGCGGCAGCGGAGTGAATCCCGCGCGTGATCGTCGAGTAATGGCCTTCCACCTGCGCCTTCTCGGCTTCGTTTTTCACGACGGCCAGTGCCATGCCCGTGCGTTCGCTGTAGAGGGAGTGATTCTTGGAGGCCGACCACGCAATGAGCGTCGGCACGCCGCTTGCGGCCATCATCCTGACCGGCGCCGCGTCGTTCTCGGGTACATCTTTGAATCCCTGGTAGGCCAGATCGAGGATGGCGACCGAGCCGTACTGTTCCATCAGATCCCGCAGCTCCATCCACTGGGTATCCGAGAAATCCAGGCCAGCCGGGTTATGGCAGCCCACTTGGAGCAGCACCGTGCAGGGGCGCTTTTCTTTCTTCAGCGTCACGGCGATGTCGGCGACCGTCGGCTTGCCGTTTTGCAGGCAGGGCACCTCGCGCACCGTGAAGCCCGCGGCGCGGCAGAGCGGGGGATGGTTGGCCCAAGCCGGCATTGGCAGGATCAGCGGCATCTCGGGATCCATCAGGCGTGCCAGACGCAGGTTGAGCGCGACGGCTCCGGTGCCGCCCGTGGAGGCGATTGATGCCGTCATCGGTGCTTTGTCGCCGAAGATCAGTTTTGTCACGCTCTGGCGATATTCCGGAAGCCCCAGCAGGGCCGGATACGAGTACGAGCGCTGCGTGAGCGTCCGGGTCACGTCCTCCAGTGCGGCTTTGACGCTCGGAAAGAGCGCCGTGCGGCCCTCTTCATCCATGTATACGCCGATCGTGCCGTTGATCGCGCGCGGGCCCGCGGCCTTGGCGGCTCCCGCGATGGCGAAGATCGGGTCGGGCTTGGCGGGGGGCAGTGCGTGGAAACCGGGGGAGGACATGGAGGTTGGAGGGAGTATAGGGCTCACCACTCTCCGAGCACACGGATGTCGGCGATATCCGCCATGTCTTTGAGCAGCGCGGCGACGCGCGCGGAATTCCGGGTGCCGAAGAAGTCCACGAAGAATGAGTAGTCGCCCAGCTTTTCACCCGTCGGGCGGCTCTCGATGCGCGAGAGGTTCACGTCGTAGATCTTGAAGGGCGTAAGCAGCGCATGGAGGCGTCCCGGCCGGTCGTCGCCGGGGTGGATGTGCAGGACGGCGCTCATCTGGGTTTTTTCCACGTCGGGGAACGGGTCCGCGTTGGCGATGACGGCAAAGCGCGTCGTGTTGTTCTTCCCCTGGATGTCGTCCTCCACCACCGGCAGTCCGCGCTGCTTCATGGTCTTGGCCGAGGCGATGGCGGCCACCGTCGGGTCCGTGAGCGCGAGGTCGATTGCCTGTGCCGTGCTGCTGACGGCAAAACGCTCCGCGAGCGGGAAGCGTTTGCGCAGGAACGCGCGGCACTGCGAGAGCGCCTGCGGATGGCTGGCCACGCGTGTTACTTTGGCGGCATTCATCGCGCCCAACGCCTGATGTATGGCCACGTCGTGCATGCGCCAGATGCGCGCGCTTGTGGCCATCAGCAGATCCAGCACTTCATCTACCGAGCCGTGCAGACTGTTTTCGATCGGTACGATGCCGATGTCGCCCGTGCGGGTGACGGCGTCGAAGACAGCGTCGAAATTGGGACAGAGCAGGATCTCGGCATCCGGGTAGAGCGTCTGGACGGCTTCGTGCGAGAAGGTGCCTGTGGGACCGAGGGTGTGGATACGCATGGGAGTGGAGGAGAGAAAGACCTTACGCGGCCTTCTGGATGCGGTGGGATTCTGTCAGCACCTCATCAAGCAGGCGCAGAGCGAATTCCTCGGAGAGGCCGGATTGCCGGGCTTCCTCGCTCCACAGGACGCGGAGTTCGGCCTCGCGCTTCGCGTCGATGACCTGTTTTTTGTAGCCCGTTGTCTGCGAGACAAGCAGGAAGCGGCGGCGCAGGAGCTGTAGCAGGCTGCGGTCGATAGCGTCGATTTCCTGGCGGATGTGGAGCAGGTTCATTTGCGGATGGGGAAAGAGGCGTATGCATGCTGGAGCAGTAGGCAGTCGGCGAGGACGAGCGCGACCATCGCTTCTGCGACCGGGATGACGCGGGGGACAATGCACGGATCATGGCGGCCCTGCTTGGCCGTTTCGCCGACGGACGACGCGGGCTTGATGCTCACGGTGAGCACCAGGTCGTCGCCTGTGGAGATGCCGCCAAGAATGCCGCCAAAATTTTCGGGGTTCGTCACGTAGTCCTGTCCGTGCATCCCGGCCGTCGCAAAGCCCGCGCCGTAGCTGAAGCCCGTCACGGCACCGATGCTCATAATGCCGTCCGCGAGCCGTTCCTTGAGTTTCCGGAAGACCGGGTCGCCCAGGCTCTTGGGTGGCTTCTGCACGCGGATCTGGATCAGGCCACCGACCGAGTTTCCCTCCTGTTTCAGTTTCAGGATCGTCGCTTCCATCTCTTTAGCGACTGCCGGGTCCGCGCAGCGCACGGGGTTTCGTTCGATCGTGTCGGGCAGGAATGTCTTCGCCTCATGCGCGCCGATTGTAATGGTGTGTCCGATGATGCGCGTCTCCGGTGGCAGGAGCTTGCGCGCCACCACGCCCGCGATCACCCGCGCCACCGTTTCGCGGCCCGACGAGCGCCCGCCGCCGCGATGATCGCGGTGTCCGTACTTCTCGGCGTAGGTCTGGTCCGCATGTCCGGCCCGGTATTCCAGGCGCAACCGCTCGTAATCCTCTGAGCGCTGGTTGACGTTGCGGACGATCACGGCGATGGGCATGCCCGTGGTCTTGTCTTCAAAGACACCTGAGAGAATTTCCGGAGCGTCGTCCTCTTTGCGCGCGGTCGTGACCGCGCTCTGGCCGGGGCGCCGCCGCGCGAGCTCCGGGAGAAAATCCTCCACGGTCAGCGGGATGCCCGCCGGGCAGCCGTCGATGACGACGCCGAGGGCGGGGCCGTGCGATTCGCCGAAGGTGGTGATGCGGAGAAGATCTCCGAAGGAGTTGCTGGCCATAACTCAGGCGGGAAAGGAGGAAGAAAGACGCTGACGCAAAACGGAGACGGCTGCGGGGGACGCAGCATACCCGTGAAAGAGGCGGAATTGTTCCAGCGCCTGTTCGATGAGCATCGGCAGGCCGTCGTGTGTCGCGTAGCCCAGGCGCTTGGCGTCCGCGAGGAACTTGGTGTCGCGGGCGTAGCGCAGATCGATGGCTATCGCGTCCTCACGGGGCGGAGGCAGCGGGATCGACACATCGTCGGTGACGGCGCAGACGATCACATGAGGCGTCGTGAGCGCGAGGGTCTCCACTCCTGCTGTTCCCACGTCGAAGCGGTCGCGCAGATCCGCGCATGCGCCGGGATTGCGGGCGTGTACGGTGATCGTGGACGCTTCGGCCTGGCGGCACGCTTCAATGACGGCCGGCACCACGCCGCCGGATCCGACGATCGCCACGGTTTTGCGCGGGCGCAGGGCATAGCCGCGCAGGAAACCCGCGACATCGGTGTTATAGCCCACCCAGCCGTCCGGATGCCGGACGACCGTATTGGCCGCGCCGAGCGTGCTGACGAGCGGATCGGCGTCATCCAGCGCGCCGACGATGTCGCGCTTCCACGGCGACGTCACCGAGAATCCGGCGACGCCCATCGCCGTCAGATGCTTCCACGCGTCCTGCAGATCATCCGTCGGAAAGAGTCCGAATGCGGCATCGATGCCGCTTTTGGCATTGAGGGTGTTGTGAATGAGCGGGCTGAGGCTCTGCGTGATGTGCATGCCGCCGAGCAGGCCGAAGAGCGCGGGAGTTGTGCAGTGGCCGACGGTCGCGTACTCGCGCAGCGGGATCTGCCCCGGCGCCGCGTGTTCGCCCTCGTCCAGATAGGTGTAGGTCAGCGCGTTACGCAGGGGCGAGAGCAGGCGGTGGAGATGCGCCTTGAGGCCCATGCCGAGGATGACCGTCTTGTCGTCGGATTTTTGCGATACCTGGAAGGCGGTCAGGATCTCCAGATCCTCATACGTGTTGATGGTCACGGCGATCTTGTGGATGACAGCACCGGTTGCGCGCAGTCGGTCCATGAGCCCTTTCAATTCCTCCAACGATGGCGTGCCCTGATGGTCGTGATAGCTGCGGATGAGCTTTGCGCCTGCCGGAACGGCCAGTTCTTCGCCCAGTTCCAGATCCACATAGGCGGCTGTATGGCGATTCACAAAGGCCTGGCCCGCGCCGCGCGGCGAGAGAAGCAGCGGCAATTCGGAGGCGAACGCAGAGACATGCGGCGTCTTGTCGCCGCGGATCTCGATCAGCGCCGCGCCCGCGGTCTTCGCCCGCTTCGCGTAGGCGACCGGGTCTTTGGCAGCCGATGGCGGCAAAGTCACCACGAACATCGTGCGCGGAGCTTGCGGGTGAGATACGAGGCGTGCCCGCCGAACGGGATCGACGCGGGCAATTCGAGATCGGCGACCGACGCGTAGAGTGGCGTGCGTTTTTTGAGGATCATGGGGACTTCGCGCTCCAGCGGCATGTCGGTGAGTGCGGGGCGGTTCAGTTTCTTCAGGCGTTCGACCATATCCTTCTCGCGCACCTGCATCCAGATAACAGTCGCGTGTTTTTTCAGCAGCTCGCGCACGCGCGGCGTTTCGATCGCGCCGCCGCCGAGAGCCGTCACGAATCCGGGGCGCAGGCAGGCTTCCACGGCGTCGGCTTCTTTCACGCGGAAGGCCTCCCAGCTGTTCTTTTCCACGAACGCACGGATGTCACCGTGCTCGGCCGAGAAGACTTTGTCGGTATCCACATGTTTCAGTTTCAGCCTTCGCGCGAGCTGGCGCGCGAGGTTGGATTTGCCGCAGCCGCGCATGCCGACGATGGCGATGCTGCGAGAGCTCTTCGTCACCGTCTCCAGATCCACGAAGAAGCGCGGGTAACTCTTGGACACGCATTCCGGGTGCCGGATGCGGATCCCGTCGTGCAGGCAGCCCAGGATCGCGAAGGCCATCGCCATGCGGTGGTCGTCGTGCGGGTCGAGCGTCGCGTCGCGCAGGCCCGATTTTCCGCTGATGACCAGCCCGTCCGGACGTTCCGCGATCACGATGCCGGTCTTCGAGAGTTCCTTGGTGATGACAGCGAGCCGGTCACACTCCTTCAGGCGCA
>CAZFBZ010000014.1:0-8747 GCA_964517345.1 uncultured Candidatus Peribacteria bacterium
GGCCAGAAGATCAACAAGACGGCGAGCTGTGTGCAGCTGGTGCACCGTCCCACGGGCATCGAGGTCCGCTGCCAGAAGCATCGCGAGCAGCACAAGAACCGTCTTTCGGCGTACAAACTGCTCCTGCTGAAAATTGACGAGCGCGTGCGTGGTGCCAAATCGCGGCGCGCGCAGGCGGTCTTCAAGCTGCGCAAGCAGAAGCAGCGTCGCAGTCGCAAGGCGCAGCGGAAGGTTCTGGAGGGCAAGCGCCGTCGCGGAGAGACGAAGGCGCTCCGTCGCGTCCGTGGGGAGTGACGTTGAGATTGGACGAGTGTTGCCCCATACTGGACCGTAATGCGCGTCTCCCGTTTTATGCCGCTCGTTCCGGCACTCTGCTCTCTGGCGCTTCTGACGAGCTGTAGCGCCCGGACCGGAGAGGAGATCGTTGTGGAGCCCGAGCAGCTGCTTGCACAGGAGCAGGCGTCTTCTTTCTCGTCCGAAGATCCCGGGTACGACGAGGTGGAGGATCCATGGACGCTCTCGGTATCCATGGTGCGCCAGGCCACCGTGGATACCAACGGCGATCCACACACGCTGGCGTCGGTCCGCCTCCGTGGCGCCACCAACAAGGACGTGGTCGTCTACAACGCCCCCGGGGATTTCCAGTTCGTCAGCCCGTCCACGTACCGCACGCCGGGCGCGATCGCGCTCTTCAGCGTCTGGTGGGACGGCACGGGCAACGAAGTGATGCTCCGTCTCGATCGCGAGACGCACAATCTGCTGATCGAGCGTCGGACGGGCGGGGAGGAGAGCGAGCGCTGCTCGCCCTGGTCGCTGATCGATGAAATCCCGGTGCCGCCGGGCGTCGATCTGGAACTGCTCAGCATGGGCGAGTCCACCGACGAATCCGTCCTGCAGTACTGCAACATGCAGTGAAGGAAGGTGACGCGAGGGCGTTTTTGCGGTACATCTGTGTTATGCAACTTCTTCCAGCCCTGCTCCCCCGCCCCGGTCGCCGCTACAACCCGGTTCCGCTGCCCGTGGGCATCTTCGCGGGTCTTGTCATTTATTCGACGGCGATTCCGCTTTTTATCCTCGATCTCTGGGTCCAGGTCTATCACGCCATCTACTTCCCGCTCCTCGGGCTGCCGCCCGTGCCGCGTCATGAGTTCGTCATCATCGATCGCGGGCGTTTGGCCCGGCTGACCCTGATGCAGAAGATCAACTGCGTCTACTGCGACTACGCGAACGGCGTCGTCGCCTGGATGAAAGCCGTCGTGAACACGACCGAGGCCTACAGCTGTGCGATCAAGCACAGCACCCGCGGTCCGGGGCAGGAGCACCACGATGGCTATTACGATTACGAAAAATATCGGTGAGACGGTTCGTCGCGTGCGGAGTATGATGCGCGCGGATTTACCCCGTATCGCATGCGCCGCCTTTTTCCTCTCTTCCTCGTTCCGCTCCTCCTGCTTTCCGCCTGCGGGCGGCCAGCGGGTTCCGAGATCCGCAAGATGCTCGACGAGAAGGGGGCGGCGAGCGTAGCACCCGCGGTGATTGGCGTGAACGGCGGAGAAATCACCTACGGCAGGAAAGGCCCCGGGGACCTGCACGGATACCTCGCGTTGCCCGTGACGTCTGGCCCCCATCCGGCCGTTGTTTTGGTGCATGAGTGGTGGGGCCTCGATGATTACATGCGCGAGAACGCCCGCAAGTTTGCCAGGCTCGGCTACGTCGCGCTGGCGGTGGATCTGTACGGCGAATCGACGACGGACCCCGTCGTGGCCCAAAGGCTGGCCGCGGGCGTGCAGGCGGATGTGCCCGGAGCGCTCGATAACCTCGAACAGGCCGTTACGTACCTCAAGAGCCGCTCCGATGTGGATGACGAACGCGTCGCATCCGTCGGATGGGATTTCGGCGGGGGTTGGGCCTACCAGATGGCCAAGAATGATCTCGGCGTGAAGGCGACGGTCATGTACTACGGACAATTCGGCGCGGATGACGATCTGGGCCAGATGAAGGCGGACATTCTCGGCCACTTCGGCGAGACCGACCGCACCATCACGGTCGATGACGTGCACGAATTCCAGGCGACGCTCCAGACGCACAACGGCCTGCATGATGTCTACATCTATCCGAATGCGGGCAGCGGCTTCGCCAATCCCGCCAGCGCCGGTTACGACAAGAAGACCGCCAAGGTAGCCTGGGAGCGCACGGTGAACTTCCTCACAACCTCGCTCGGCACGCCGCCGAACCCGCGCTGAGCGTCAGCGTCTCTCGATCCGCGCCCCCGGATAATAATACTGCAGGATCTGCTCGCCGGTCTTGCCTTCGTTGGCCTGCGCCTCCGATCCGCAGCCGGACATCCCCACGCCATGGCCGCGCAGCTCCATGCCTTCGCACCAGGGGTCGGGCTTGGAGGCGAACACCTCCGCGTGCGGGAAGTTGTTCCAGCCGGCTTCGGCGGGTGAGCGCGTCCGTCCGTCATCGGAGGAAAAATACGGCGGCTTGATGGCATCGCCGTTGACCGTCAGGATCTGGCCTGCCGTGGAGCGGACGGCGCGGAGCCAGGCCGGATTATCCAGCTCGAAACCCACGCCGCTGTACACCTGGAACTCCGAGGGCAGATCCGAGCCGTCATAGGGCTTGCCGGGGAATTTGCGGTGCGCGGGATCCATGTAGAAAGCGGCATACGTGCGCGCGGCGATGGCGAAGGCGCGCTGCTTTTCGTAGGGCTCGGTGTCCGGCTCCTCGCCGAGGCCGGCGAGATAGGTATCGAGCGGCAGTTCGTTGATCAGTACCAATGCGCCGTCGATGACGCGGCATTCGAGTACGCCCCGGAAGCGCTTATAGCCGCGCGCCCACGATGTGACGATGGTCACGCCGTCGCCCGGATCAACGCGCACAGCGGATGACGTCACCTGTTTGCCGCCGCCGGAGGCGCTGCACCGGTCGGCGCTGCGCGTGAGGGTGATCGCCGTGCCCATGGGCAGGCCGTTCACCTCCGTGGCTGTGGTCGACGAGAGCACAATCTGCTGGGCGTCGGGCTGCGTGTCATGCAGGCGGATGCGGATGCCAACGGCGGACGGTTGCGATGGCCGTCGGGTTGTCGACGACACCGAAGATACGGATGAAGACGAGGCGGAAGAGATCGTCGGATAGGTCGTGTAGTCGCCGATGGTCGAGCGTGTGCGCACACGGCGGCCGGAGGTCTGGATGCGGAAGGTCACGTCTCCCACCGCGACCGTGTAGTTGCCGGAATCCGGCGGGAGTTGGACGCGGACGCGAACCATCGTGGAGGCGTTTTTTGCGAGACGGGTCGGCGCGTAGAGCGTTTTGCTGACGCGGACGTAGGTTCCGTCGCGTTCCTGCATGAGAGCGATGCGCGGATGCGAACGGGCGATTATGCCGATGGCCGCACCCTGCTTGTACGATTTGTCGCCTGCGCGGAAGAGCACAGGGATGACGATCTCGCCGCCCGGTCGTGCCTGGATATCCATGCTGCCAAGCGCGCTGAAGCCGGCCGCCGTGCCGCCGCGTGCGGGGGTTGTCGGCTTGGATGTGCCGGGCTTCTGAAGCGCGGGGAAGACGACAGGCGCGTTGACGTCGCCCGTGCGCGCGTGCATGAGAATCTGGTCCAGCGTGCGCCACACGTATTCGCCGGGACAATCCGTCGATACCAGCTGGCGGTGGCCGACGACAGGCGGAAGCGTCTCGCCGTGGAACGACACCTGGCTGTCCAGGTCGATCTTGTACTTGTCGGCCAGCGACTGAAGCAGCCACTGGAGGCTGCGTATCTGCCGCAGCGCGGGCTTCTCGGCGTCAAAATTGCCCATGAGCGCGATGCCGAGCGTTCCGACGTTGTTGCAGTAGGCGTGGCCGCCCACCACGAATTCGCCCCCGGATTTACCTTCGTAGATCTGTCCGTCCTCGTCGATCACATAATGGTAGCCGATGTCGCCCCAGCCGCGATTCACCGAATGGTACTGATAGAGCGCCCGCATCCGCTCCACGGCTGTCCGGCCGTCGTTGGCCGTCGAGAGTGCAGTGTGGTGAACGGTGAGGAGCTTCACAGCCGTCGAGTATTCGCGAGTCCAGAGCAGCGGGCGGCCCTGCGCGTCCTTGGTCGTGCGGTTCACGGTGTGGAATTCGGCTGGATACAGCTTCTGATTACGCTCGCAGTCGCTCTCGCGGGCGCTCGGTGAGGATTGTTCGTTGTCCGCGGGTTCATCAGCCGGATCGGCCGTCTCGGAGCCCGAGGCGAGCAAGAACGACTCATCCGCGCCCCATTCGCGGCGGCTCAAGATGCGCGGCGCGGCAGTCGGCGCGGTCGAAGCGACTTCGTAGTGTGGCGGTTCTGCCGAAACGGCAATCGGATGAAACGCCGTCACTCTGCTCGATCCGCGTACTTGCACGCGGCTCACAGCCTTCGGGAATATCATCAGGTTGGACTCGCGCAGGCGCGGATCCTGTTCGTTCTCCAGCGTCAGCCGCTGCCAGCCGCTCCACGCGCCGTCGTATGAGCGCAGTTCCAGATCCATCGTCCCGCCGGAGACCTGCAGGCTGAGTGCGTCAGCGGGGCGTGCAAACACCTTCTCGCGGAGTGTGGAGGAATGAGGTGCCAATCGCGCATGTTCCCCGCCGGAGGCCAGGAAGACCGCCAGCAGGCACGGCAGGAGAGAGAGGAGCGCGAACCGGCGCATACGGGCCAGTGTAGTGTGCGGCGTGTCCGTCCGTCAGCGGAAAAGCAGTCTTTTCCAGCTCATCATTTTTATGGCGCCGAAAGCAGCTTTTCGTAAGCGTCTGTCATGGCTTCCAGCGTGAAGCGCGTGCAGGCGGTGGCCGATCCGCTCTTTCCCAGCCGCGTGCGCAGGACGGGATCGCGCATTTTTTCCAGCGCGGACTTCAGCGCATCCGCGTCATCGGCACGCACGACCAGCGCATCTTCGTCGTCGCGCAGATAACCCGCGATGCCGCACGCGTCCGTGACGATCACCGGTACGCCGAGCACCATCGCTTCCGCCGCGGTCAGGCCGAACGGGTCATGCTCCCGCGAGGGCAGGACGAGACAGTCCAGCGAATGATAAAACTCGCCGAGATCCTCCACCGATGGCCAGATCCGGATGCGCGGAACCTCCTGCATCTCGCGGCGCGCGATACTCTCCGCGAAGTTGCGCAGAAACGCTTCCTCACGGCCCGTGCCGACGATGTCGAGCTGCGCGTCGGGCATTCCGGCGACGGCCTCCATCAGGACGTCGACGCCCTTATCGTGGCTCAGGCGTGCGACGCAGCCGATGCGCAGCGGGCCGCTCTCGCGGGGGTGCACGACGGTCGTGCCGAAACGCAGTACGTCGATGCCGTTGGGGATCGCGACGGTCTTTTCCGCCGGCCAGCCGAGCTCCAGGTAGATCGCGCGGCTCAACGCCGAAACGCACACGGTTATCGCGGACAAGCTCAGGCGGCGCAGCGCCGGAAGCCACGGATTGCGCCTCAGCCACCGTCCGACGCGGTCGTGCTCGATCCACAGGACGGGCACTCCCCGTGATGCGAGCGTGCCGGTGAGCAGCAGCTTCTCGCTCAGGCTCAGCATGCACACCGCTTCGACATCTTTGTACTCCCCCATCGCCGCGAGCAGCCGGGCGCGCATCGTTTTCTTTCTCCACAGGAAGCTCACCGCACCCGCTTTGGTCACGGGCGGCGCGCCGATATCCAATCGGGTCACCTTCGCGCCGATCCGCGCCGCTGCCTCCAGCAGCACGGGGCAGCTGCCGAGGAATTCCACGATATGCCCCCGCGCGATGAGCGCGCGCATGAGCGAGAGCGTCTGGACCTCCGCGCCGCCATGATTGCTCTCCAGCGGGAAGCGGGTGAAGAGAATCCGCATGCCTGCAGTCTAGCGTATCCGGGCGTTGCGGGGTGCTCTGCTCCTCTCTAGGCTGTGGCGAGTGCGCTTCCCCGCCCGCCGTCTTCCGCTGATTCTCTCCTGCGCCCTGGCGATAGCCGCTTTGGCCGCGTTCCTGCCGTCCGTTCAAAACGGCTTCGTGGCACTGGATGACGACGGCCTCGTCTACGAGAACCGCGACGTTCTCCAGCCGTCGCTCCCGGCGCTTGCCCGCCTCTGGACCTCGTACGATGCACAAAAACTCTACAAGCCGCTGACGATGATGAGCTATCAACTTGATGTCCTTCTGGACGGAACCGGCCCCGTGCAATTCCATCTGACGAACATTCTCCTGCACGCACTCTGTGTCGTGCTGGTATTCGCGTTCCTGCGCCGCCTGCTCGGCGGGGTCTGGATGGCCTTCGCGCTCGCGTTGCTCTTCTGCCTCCATCCCATCCAGGTCGAAACCGTCGCATGGATCAGCTCGCGCAAAGATCTGCTCTCCACGGCCTTTCTCCTCGGGAGCGCACTGATATGGCTCCACGGGCGGGACACGGCGCGCGGCCGTTTCGTCAGCCTGATGCTCTTTCTCTGCGCGTTGCTCAGCAAAGGCTCGGTGCTCTACTTCCCGCTGATGCTCATGCTGCTCGACGCGCGTGACAGCCGCCGCTTTGTGACATCGCTCCGCCACGTGCTGCCGATGCTTATCCTTGGCGCGGGCTTCGCCGCCATCGGCTCGCTGCCGTATCTTGGCGAGCGTATCGGCGCGGGAGGCATCGAGGCGTGGTTCGTGACGCTGCGTGGCATCACGCTTACGATGCGCCATCTCCTCTATCCCTCCGGTCTCTCAGCGCTCTACCCCTATCCCCAGCTGGTCCTGCCGGCGGCCTTCCCGTACCTCAGCTCCGCGCTGCTCCTCCTGGCGGTCAGCGCCGTCTGTCTGGCGTTGCGCAAGCATGTGCCGGATGCCGGATTCGGCTGGCTGTTCTTCCTGTGCGGATTGCTGCCCGTGCTGTGGAACGGCGCGACGCTCGGACTCATCGTCACTGCTGACCGCTACGCGTATCTGACGCTCATCGGGTTTTTCCTGGCGCTGCTCACGCCGCTGCGCGCGCTGTGGACGCGCCTCTCCCGCGGCACGCCCGCGTGGGTTCCGGTACTGCCTGCGCTCGTCACGGCCGCCATCCTCTTCTGTCTTGTCTACGACCGCACCGCGGTCTGGCGCGACAGTGTCACGCTCTACACGAATATCCTCCAGAACCAGTCCAACGCCTGGGTGGCGCGCGCGAATTTCGGCGTCCTGCTCTACCGCTCGGGCAAGGCCGAGGCCGGCGCCCAGATGCAGCGCTCGGCGCTGGCGGTGAACCCGCGGTTCGACACCGCGTACTTCAATCTCGGCGTCATCCGCATGGCGCAGGGGCGTATACGCGACGCGCGCGGAGCCTTCCGCATGGCGGTCTCGCTCAATCCGTCCGGGCTCAACCGCGCGGGATTGCGGCAGGCCGGCGGAACCGATGAACTGCGGTTTTAACGCTCCTTCCGCGGCACGATCTTCTCCTGTCCGCCCATGTAGGGGCGCAGCACTTTGGGGATCGTCACCGAGCCGTCCTTCTGCTGATACATCTCGAGGATCGGAATCAGGATGCGCGGGCTGGCGATGCAGGTGTTGTTGAGCGTGTGGACGAACTTCCGCTCGCCGTCCTTCGTCGTGTACTTCATGTCGAGGCGACGCGACTGGAAATCGTGGAACGTCGAGCAGCTGTGCGTCTCGCCGTAGCCGCCGCGGCTGGGCATCCACGTCTCGATGTCGTTCTTGTAGACCTGTCCGCGGCCCATGTCGCCCGTGCAGACGTCCACCACGCGGTACGGCAACTCCAGTGCCTGCAGCACCTCCTCCGCGTTCTGGAGCAGTTCGCGGTGCATCTCGGCGCTGATGAGATCGTCGTTTTCGCAGAGGACCACCTGTTCCACTTTCTGGAATTGATGGATGCGGTAGAGACCTTTGGTGTCCTTGCCATACGTGCCGGCTTCGCGGCGGAAGCAGTTGCTGATGCCGCAGTAGCGCTTGGGCAGTTCCTCGACTTTCAGCGTTTCGCCCTGGTGGTAGCTGGTCACGGCCACTTCGGACGTGCCTATCAGAAACGCGCCGTCGGCTTCCAGCGCGCCGTCCTTCTCCTTCTGCACGCCGACCGCGTAGGCCTGCTCCTCACCGCCCGGGAAGTAGCTCGTGCCCATCATTGCCGGGTAGTGCACCAGCAGCGGCGGCAGGAACGGCGTGTAGCCTTTCTTCACCAGATGATCGAGCGTGTAGAGCAGCACGGCGTACTCCAGGCGGACGCCGTCGCCCTTCAAAAAGTACGTGCGCGAACCGGCCATCTTCACGGCGCGGGCGATATCGATGATGTCCAGGTTCTCGCCGAGCGTGACGTGATCCAGCGGATCGAACGCGAACGTCGGCAGCTCGCCCCACGTGCGGATCTCGCGGTTTTCGGAATCGTCTTTGCCCACGGGCACCGATGCCAGCGGGATGCCCGGCACGAGCAGCAGCAGCGCCTCCCATTTCTTGTCCACCTCGGCGAGCCGCTCCTCTTTTGCCTTCAGGTCGTCCGAGAGCGTCTTCATGCGCGCGATCGTCTGCGCCTTCTCGTCGCCCTTCAGCGTCGGCACGGCCTTGCTCACGGCGTTCTTCTCGCCGCGCATCTTCTCCGTCGCGGTCAGGAGCTCGCGGCGCTCGGCGTCGAGCGCAAGCAGCTCGTCGATATCGACGCTCACGCGCTTCTTTTTCGCCGCGTCCTTGTACGCGTCGGGCCGCTTGCGGAGGTCATGGATATCGATCATCCCGGGCATGGTAGCGCAAAGCGCCACAGGCCGGAACACGAGTCCAGCG
>CAZFBZ010000014.1:8847-24049 GCA_964517345.1 uncultured Candidatus Peribacteria bacterium
GCTGCGGGATATATAGCTGCGTGAAGCGAAAAATGCTATAATCAGAAGATACCCGGACAACCCGCCGAACCCATGGTCTCCGTGGAAAACGCCCCCATTCCCGGCCCCGACAAGCGCGCCATCCGCGCGGAGATCCAGCGTGAAGAGGCGGAATGCCGTGAGCGTTTTCTGGAGGACGCCACAGCCGTCGGGCTCACCAAAAAACACGCGTGGTTCGCGCTGCTCGAACTCGATCCCGCAGCCGCGGTCGATTCACGCGTGCCGCCCGGGCTCCTCTCGGTGCGCGTGCCCGGCAATCCCCGTGCGACGGTGCGTTGCGTGGATGAAGCGTTGCGTGCGGGAGCGCACATTGAAATGCTGACCGGCCAGATCGCCGACGCGGTTCTGGCCCATCCGGCCTCCATGATCCACGGACTGCGTGCCATCGACAAAGACATCCTCGACGATGCCGGACTGATGCTCATCCTCGAGACGGCATGCGGCCGCGATCCCTGTTTGTGGGGAATCATTTTTTCCTCCGATGCCCTCGACGAAGACTTCGTCGGGCGACTGACGAAGTCATTTGCCCGTGGCATGCCGGTGCGGTGCGGCAAAGAGCTTCTGACGTTCGCGGAGTGTCTTCCTCCGCGCATGGTCGGCCAGATTCTCACGCAGCTTCTGCGCGTGCGGACACAGGCTGATGACCGGCTGCAGTGCTTCTTTCCGCCGGATTCCACGGGAGGCACGGACGCCCACTGGACGCTCATGCGACGGTTCATGCTGTTGCAAGAAGAGGTCCTCGCCGGACTCCTTTCCACCGACCAGTACGTGTATCTTCGCGCGCGGGCCTGCTATCACATGGATGGGCGTCTGGATGAGGGAGTGCGTGCGCTGGTCATCGCCAGGATGGGTTCCGCGACGGACCCCACCGAACTTCGTGAGCTCCTGTCGTCACAGCTGCCCCTGCCGTTCAGCAACGTTCGTGACGACGAGAGCAACGCCGACAACGTGGACCGCTGGTTCCAGCAGGCGCAGCGGCACGCGGGGGGCCGGGCGCGCATCCGCGATGCGATCGAGGGCGTGCGTCCCAAGCTGCCGTGCAAAACCGACGATCTCATCTGCGGCCTGTGGTTTGAATATCCGCCGGAATTCTTCATCGAATGGATCGAGAAGATCACCGCCGCCGCCGGACGCTTCCGGACGCCTGCCGAGATGCTGCTCCAGCTCAGTGCGGATCCCGAGCGCCTTCTCGCCAATTCATCGGCGGAGAACCCCGGTATCCGCCTGCTGCTGCTGGCGCTCACTCGCAACGACGCGTCTCTGCAGGAGTGCCTCGGGTGCATGCCCACCCGGTACGAACGGTATCTGGACAATGATCCCTCTGCGGCGCTCATGGCCAGCCGCCGTGCAGGCGAGGAATCCGAAGATGCCGGCGCGCGACGTGCCGAGTGGATCGCCTTCATGGGTTTCTGTGTCAACGAGCCGTGGGCGGCAGCCAGGCTTGTCATCCAGTGGGAGGCATTCCTTCCGTATCTGGAGGATCCCCAATGCCGGACACAGTTCCTCGCGTGTCTCGAACGGTATGCGCAATGGGTGATGACGAATGAGCCGCACTACGTCAGCAACGCGCTCAAGGCAGTCGCTATCATCGCGCGATTCGATCCGGCGCAGGCCCGCGGATGCGTCCAACGCCATTTCCGCAGTGAGAAGGCGGTTCAGGCCGTTCAGGAATCCGGCCCCAACGTGGCGAAGCAACTGGCGCAGATCCATCTCGCACCGCTGATCCGCCCCACACCAGGTGGTGAACAGTGGAAGAACGCCTGGGCCGCGCAGAAACAAGCACCGCTCAAGGTCGCCCGCCGATGGGAGATTTCCGTTCAAAAAAAGGTGGCTGTGCATCCCGAGATCCGCGCTCTGTGCAAGCGAGCATGCGATTTGCTTCACTCGGTTCTCGCCTCCTTCCCCTCGCCACTCGATCCCCGGTCCGACGCGACCATCCCGTACACCACTCCGTTTATCGCCCCGCTGCACGATGTGGCCCGCGATCTGCATAAAATGTACGAACAGATCGACCCGGAAAGCAAAAATGAACAGGAACGCACAGTCATTCGCCGGCTTCTCCACGGCATCCGCGATGCGGTCGGATACATCATCCCGCAATTGGGCCGCAACATTCCGCCGTCGCCGGCCGACATGCAGCTTCTCGCGGGATACGTGCTGACGTTCCAGCACATCACGGGGGCACTCGAAAGTGGCCAGGAAACACGTCAGTCTTTTCTGAACGGGTTGGAGGCGAGCAAGATCATCCAGCTGACCACACAGGCATCGGCGACGGAATCCGTTCCGGCTCCGCCGGCTGCCGCACGTCTCTACGACATGGCTCAGGCCAAAGAACTGCGGGTCGGCACGGCGCTCATTGCGCGAGAGATCCCCGGACCCACCCAGAAACAGGCGCTCCGCGCGCACCGCACCGCACTCGGCAAATTCAGCCAGACCCGACTCACCCGCTTCCAGCGTAACCGCCGCAGGCTTCTGAAGGGCGCGCTCATCGCGGGCGCGGCCGCCGCGGCGGGCGTCGGGCTTGACTACCTCTACCCCGAGCCGCGTAGGAGATTGCAGGAATGGCTGGGACTCAACGGCCGGGGATCGGGAGGCGACGGGCTCGTCACGCGCGACAGTTCTTTCCCCGGTGTCGACTCTCGGGAGGGTCTGCGCAATTCCCCGGTGGTGCTCACGCTCTCACGGCAGCTGGAAGGCGACGACGCTTACCTGCTGACTGGCTATCTGGGAGACGAGGACTCAGAAAGCCTCGAAGAGTTTCCGCTGAGCGGGGAGCTGGCGAGTTCTCTGAACACTCTGTTGCCCATCCATGAGTCGCGGGGCGGCGAAGAAATCCTGGCCCACGCGCCTTCGGCCGGACAGGGCGCAATTCTGCCTACTTCCATGGGAGCTACAAACATGCGAGTGACGACGCAGGAGTGTGAGATTAGTCAGCGAACTGACGGCACATCGTTCATCCGCAGGCGCGCCAGACCCGGACCGCTTGACTACGCGTTCACGGTCAACAGGAACCGGCTGCCGATCCATCCCACCATCCGGCCATCGGATTTCCACGAGAACCGCCCGGCGGTGTTCAGGCCACTGACGCGTCCAACAATGGATCTGGAGCGCTTCCCCGAACCGCTGCGGCAGGCTGTCGAGCAGGCCCGCACCGAAACCGTGGCGCAGGCTCTGCGCACCATCGCCGATGCCGTGCGCGCGTACATTACCTACGACCGCACCTCCGGCCCGGTGTATGAAGAGCTTCTCCGTCAGAGGCCGTTCCCACGCGAGTGGGGGCGCAACCGTTACATCGAATGCATCCTCCGGGAGCGCCGCGGCGTGTGTGCGCAGTTCGCCCGTGTCACGCAGGAACTCCTCCGTCATGTGGGCATCCCGTCCTGCTCGGCCCTGTGCTACTGGGCGCAGGGAACGCAGGTGCGACGGTCACATTATCATCGGGTGGCTGTTGCGCTCGTCCTCGACGAGCAAGGCCGCCTCACCCGCGTTCCCGTGGAATCCACCGGCCCCGATGCCGTGCCGGAGCCCGAGGAGGACGGAGAGGAACACAAGCCGACGGCCCTCGATACGGCCGTGAAAGTCACGCGCTACGCGTTGCCCGGTTTGCTCGCCGCGGGAGGCCTCGCCGTCGGCGCCATCCTGCTGCGCAGATGGCTGCGGGACCGCGCGGGCCGTGCCCGGCGTGCCACGCAGGCGCGGGCCGAGGCGGTCCAGGGAGTGTCGGCCGTGGAGGAGGCGATCCAGGAGATGGCGAACGAGGAAATCCGCGTCGCGTCGGAGCATCCCCGGGAATGCGAGCCCGCCTTCGAGGACTGGTGGGAAACAACGGTGCAGGAGGCGTATCGCACTTGCCTTGAGCAGGTCAGGCAGAAGGAAGAGTCTGCACAGCCGGAAGAAGATCCCAACGCACAAACCCCGCGCCGTCCTCCGTCCGCGGCGCCTGACCTGTCATCGTGCCTGCTCTTCCGTGCCGTCCGTCGGTTACTGGAGCAGTATATCGCTTCCGCCGACAGCGGCGTCCCGCCGGCGTTTATCCCGCTTGTACGCGAGCGGCTGCAGGCCGCTGAGGAATGGGTGCGAACCAGCAGCCGGGAAGTGGGTTTCCTGGAGCTGGACTCCCCGCCCTGAGGCCTCAAAAAAAGGGTTTTTCAGAGGTTCTCCCCTGTCCGGGGTAGTGCTTTCTGCTACGATGTCCCGACCTATGCCCTACTCCCCGAACCAGAAGCCCTTCAAGCTCGTCTCGCCGTTCCAGCCGACCGGCGACCAGCCAGCCGCGATCGAAAAACTCGTCAAAGGCGTGAAGGCCGGCGAGAAGCACCAGACGCTCCTCGGCGCCACGGGCACTGGCAAGACGTTCACCATCGCCAACATCGTGCAGCAGATCCAGCGTCCCACGCTGGTCCTCGCGCACAACAAAACGCTCGCGGCGCAGCTCTGTTCCGAGTTTCAGGGATTCTTCCCCGAGAACGCGATCTCGTACTTCGTCTCGTACTACGACTACTACCAGCCCGAGGCCTACGTTCCCACGACGGATACGTACATCGAGAAAGACGCGAGCATTAATGAGGAGATCGAGAAGTTCCGTCATGCTGCCACGTTCAATCTCCTCACGCGCCGCGACGTGCTGATCGTCGCGTCCGTTTCCTGCATCTATGGTCTCGGCAACGTGCAGGACTATGAGGCGCTGGCCATCAAGGTGACGCGCGGTGAACCGGTGAAGCGCGACACGTTCCTCCGTCGTCTGACCGACATCCAGTACCGCCGGTCCGGCGCGGATTTTAAGCAGGGTATGTACCACGTGCTCGGCGACACAGTGGAAGTGTTTCCGCCGGGCGGCGACACCGTTATCCGCATCGAGTGCCCGTTCGACGAGATCGAGACGATCCAGGAGGTCGACAGCTTCACGGGCGAACTGATCAACGAGTTGCAGGAGATCATGATCTTCCCGGCTGCGCATAACGTGACGACGAAAGAGAAGATTGATCAGGCTGTCGCCGGCATCAAGACCGAGCTCAATGCGCGCGAGAAAGAGCTGCTTGCCGCCCACGAACTCGTCAAAGCCGAGCGCATCCGCCAGCGCACCGAGTACGACATCGAGATGCTCAAGGAGACGGGCTACACGACGGGCATCGAGAACTATGTGCGCTACCTCAATAACCAGCCGCCCGGAACGCCCCCTTCCACACTGCTCGACTACTTCCCCGACGATTTCCTGCTCGTGGTCGACGAGTCGCACATCTCCATCCCGCAGGTCGGCGGCATGAGTGAGGGCAACAAGTCGCGCAAGCAGACGCTCATCGATTACGGCTTCCGACTGCCGAGCAGCCACGATAACCGTCCGCTGCGGTTCGACGAATTCGAGGCGCACTGCAACCAGCGCATCTACGTGTCGGCCACGCCCGCCAAGTACGAGTATGCCAACACGCCCAAAGAGAACATCGTCGAGCAGATCATCCGCCCGACGGGCCTGATCGATCCGGTCGTGACGGTGAAACCCACCAAGCACCAGATCGACGACATCACGGAAGAAGTGAAGAAGACCATTGCCGGCGGCGAACGCGTGCTCATCACGACACTCACCAAGAAGATGGCCGAAGACCTCACCAAGTATCTCGACGAGGCCGGTCACAAGGTGCGTTACCTGCACAGCGATGTCGAAACGCTGGAGCGCATTGAGATCCTCCGTCAGCTCCGCACCGGCGAGATCGACATCATCGTCGGCATCAACCTGCTGCGCGAAGGCCTCGATCTGCCGGAAGTGAGCTTCATCGCGATCCTCGATGCCGACAAGCAGGGCTTCCTGCGCAGCCGCGATTCGCTCATCCAGACCATCGGCCGCGCCGCGCGCAACGTCCATGGCCATGTCACGCTCTATGCCGACAAGATGAGCGACGCCATGAAGGCCGCCATCGGCGAGACGGAGCGCCGCCGCAAGATCCAGACCGAGTACAACAAGAAGCACGGCATCACCCCGAAGACGATCATCAAGGCCGTGCACGACATCGCCGAAGAAGGCCGCAAGCTGGAGCTCCGCCGTCCCAAGTACGATCACACGAAGATCCCCAAGGACGAGAAGAAGCGCCTCATGGAGGAGCTGGAGAAGCAGATGGAAATCGCCGCCCAGAACCTCGAATTTGAAAAAGCCGCTGACCTGCGTGATGAAGTCGAATTGCTCCGCAGAGAGCTCTGAGAGGCTGTTTCAGGTAGTCTGTACTGCGTGAAGGCCTACCGTCTGACGCTCCCCGACGATGTCGTGCTCGACGTCGCCCCGGTGCGGTTTCCTCCGCCACCTGACTATCTTCTGCGGTTTGTGGTAGCCGCATGCGGCGAGCATAGGAAGCGACTGCTACTGCTCTTCGGTCCCGAGAGACATCACAGCGGCGTCCAGCGGCACGCGCGGGAGAACGGACTGATCGACGAAAAGGAATCCTGCATCGGCGGCGGATCGTGTGGCGGGATGGCTGATGGAGATGTCGAAGCAAAGATGTGGAATATCGGCGGTGTGTCGTACAGCTTCGGCGCGGTGCCTCGTGAGCTTCTGGAGCGCTTTCTTCCCCTGCTGCGTCAGCGTCTGGAGGCGCGGTACGCCGCCGTTCAGGTCGGCTTGGATGACTACAGCAGTTTTGATCCGCACAGAGGAGATGTCTTCATGCACTGGCTCGAACAAGTCGGAGGTTCGCTTGAGGAGACGTGAAGGCACTCAGTCCCGGTTGTTGCGCTCGTAGTACTCCTGCAGTCCGCGGATCTCATCCGGGCGCAGGCCGGGGAAGTACTCGGGCAGGAATTCGATTTCGCGCGGGATACGGCGCATGGAGTGGACCCAGCGGTTGAAACCCGCGCGCAGGTCGCCGCGGAAATCCGTGAGGTGCATCAGAAAGAGCATGGCCGGGTCGGCTTCCTCTTCGCGGCCTATGGCACGGTTGAGATCCTGGACCGCCTGCCGCATCACTTCGCTCGTCACGTCCGCCTCGCCCGCGTGGTTCACGCAGCGGCGATAGCGTTTGATGCGCGGCCCGGCATCCGCTCCCGTGTAGAGATTGGTGACGCCGTAACTGTGCGCAGCCACGGCGGTCGCGAGCGCGCGGGCGAACGGATGCTCGTAGACGCGCGCCTCCCGGACGGCGTACTGCGTGTACCAGTCGCGCACCAGTTCAGGCGTCACCTGCATGCCGACGGGCGCGCCGCCGTGTTCGACGAGTTCCCGGATCAGCCCGAGCGTCGGTACCGATGTGCCCTGTGAGGCTGCTTCGATATCCTCCGGCTGGCGTCCGAACAGTCGCTCGCCTTCCAGTTCCGCCTGGACGGTATTGGCAACCGTCACTGCTTTCTGTTCGTGCACGCGCAGGAGCGACTGGAAGGTCGCCCGGACCGTCTGCGGGCGCTGGAGCGCGGTAAAGCGCGCGGCGAGCGTGCGCAGCCGCACTTCACCGTGCTGGCGCAGGGTGCTGATATGCGCCAGCGTATCCGCGTCGGATCCACCGGTCCGTGGACGGGTCTCGCGACTGCGGAGCGTTGCGGGGCTGATTGAGAGATGCTGCGCAGCCGTCTTCGTGTCCAGTCCGAAGAGCTCGCGGACGGGGCGGGTGTTGGGCATGGGCCAGCCGGCGCGGCGGCACGAGCGTTCCCGGTCCCGCAGGAAAATGCCCATCGTTTGCCGCGCACGGTCGATGTCGCCCTTTGCCAGCATCCAGATAATCGCGGCAGGCGGCGTATCCTTCGCTTCGCCGCCGCTCAGACATGCGCGGTTGAAATTTTCCCACGCAGTGTGCCCATCCGCGTCCAGCACGTAGCCGATCACCGGCCACGGCACCGGATGATCGTCTTTCAGCGCCGCCACCGCTGTAGCCGGGGAATCGGCGCATTCCTGTTCCGCCGTGTTAAGCCACTGGTGCTCCCAGTCTGCCGCTTGCTTCGGCAGCGCGAGATGCACCCGGGCGCGCAGCGCGGCCGGTATGCCCGTGAGGGGAATTATGCCGTTGTCGATGAGGCGCGTGGCATCACTGTGCGTCACGCCGTACATCTTGAGCCAATCATAGGTGAAGTTTCCGCCGGAAAACGAAGCCGTGGCGCGCAGCAGCGTGAGGCAGCGTGGCATCTGCCGTCCGTCCATCTGCGTCGCGTAGGCTTCCAGCCATCCATCGCGGGCGGGCTGCGTCCAGGGATCGTCGTCCTTCGTCAGATCATGCTTGAAGATCGAAGCGAGCTTGCAGAGCGACCCAAAGGCAGGAAGTTCCTGTCCCGTCCTCCATTGCTCCACGGAGCCTTTGGAGACGGTAACGACCGGGGCGCTCTCGTCCTGAGTGGCGGGGATCGCCTTTTTTTTGCCGCCTTCCTTTGCGTCCGCCTCAGGTATTACCGCCTCATCAGCCTCCTTTTCGCTCGGTGTGGTGCGGTTGATGGCGTTGGTCCGCGCGGCCGCGATCGTCGTATCAAACGTATCGACACCCACCTCCATCGCCCACGATTCAATCACGCGTCCGACGGGTCCGTAGCGACGCAGGAACAGGTCCAGCAATCGGGTGCGTTCCGTGGCGGCGCGGAGGCGCAGCTCTTCCGATGCGACGATCGTCTCCGGCGCGTTGCCGAGGAAACCGAAGAGTCCCGAGAGCAGCCGGCGCTGCTTCCCTTTGTCCTTGTCCGCTCTTTCCAGCTGTTCGAGAGCACGGTCGGCGAGACCGGCGGCCTGGGCGAGCTGCCGCTTGTTCATGCCGAGCGCGGCGCGTACCTCCGCGATGCCGCCGGCAAGCGCGGCGTCCAGATCGGGCTCGGGTTCCGCTTCGAGCGGCGCGCCCGTTCCGTCGAATTCAGCGATGATAGGTGGTTCGTCCGGCATAGGCAGAAATCAGGACAGTATAGCGGATTTCACGCCTTTCCGGTAGCCGCGCATCACTCCGCCTGTTCCGCCTCCGGCAGTTCCAGCAGCCCGTGCGTGACTGCCTGATGGATGTTGTCTTCCAGGCGCTGCCGCAGCTGGTCCAGGCGCGTGTCGACAGGCACGCCGTTGAGCCTGAAGTGCCTGGTGCCGGTGAGCACGGCGGTCGCGCGCAGGGTGTAGGGCCACTCGTCGCCTTTTGTCACCGCGATCTGCACGTCGCGCAGCTTGAGCGCGCGCGCCGCCACGCGGACGTTCGCAATCACTTCCTTCAGATGCAGGTCCGGCAGTTCGCCCAATTCTTCAACCGTCAGATAATCCAGCTCGCGGCCGTCCAGACTGGCATCAAGCAGGTTGAACGGAAGAGTGATCTCGCGCGTCTCGGATTCGCCGTTGGGAGGGCTTTCGTCTGCCATGGCCGGGCATCCTAGCCGTCTGCCCGGGAGCGTCAACGACTTTCGTGCCCACCTCGTGTTTTGGCCAGCTTTAACCGAGAACTTTCACCGCGTGCTTGTAGCCCTCGGGCGTGCCGGTATCCAGACGCTCGCCGGTGAAGACGCAGCCGTAGATCTCCAGATGCTTGCGCTCGGCGATCAGTGCATCAATCAGACGCACTTCGCCATCCTTGGTGCCCTTCTCGATTTTTTCGAGCGACGTGAACAGCGACTTGGGAATCAGATATTTCCCGACGATACCCAGATTGCTGGGCGCGTCCTCGGGCTTGGGCTTTTCCACCAATCCCTTCACGCGGCGCACGTCGGATTTCTTTCCCTTGTGCGTCCAGGTCTTGTCCAGTTCCACGATGCCGTACTTGTGGATGAGTGAACGGTCGATCTCCTGCAGGCAGAGCATCGCCGCCTTGCCGCCGTGCGTCGTGTCGCGCATCGCCGCGGTCAGCTGTTGCAGGCCGTTCTGTTTGCCGACGATCAGATCATCGCCGAAGAGGATCGCCACCGTCTCGCTCTCCACCCATTCGCGGGCCTGCAGCAGCGCGTGTCCGTCACCCTTCATTTCCTCCTGATATGCGACGTGAAAATTCACCGTGCTGTAGCGCGAGAGTTCCTCCAGCATGTGGAGCTTGCCGCGGGTTGCCAGTTCTTTCTCCAGTTCCGGCATCTCGTAAAAATACTGGGGGATCGCCTCCTTTCCCCGGCTGATGACGAAGCAGATGTCCTTGATGCCCACCGAGAGACACTCGTCCACGAGCAGGGCGATGATGGGCTGGTTGCCGATGGGCAGCAGTTCCTTGGGAACCACCTTGGTCCACGGCAGGAAGCGTGTTCCGAGGCCGGCGACGGGCAGAATTGCCTGGGTGAGCTGCATGTGGGGAAAGTGCGACGGGAAAGCGGTTTCCGCAGTATACGGATAGGGGTCTTTTTTGACAAATGGCTCAGAATTTACTACAATACAGGCGAAACACTTCCCAACACACACCATGAGTCGCGCGGACAACGCCCTCGCCAGGGTCCAGAATCTGTATGTGATGCAAAGCAAGTTGCTGCATCTTTTGGAGAGCGATCTCGACCTGAGCAACCCCGACGTGCGCCGCGAGGTGCGCGGCAGCATGAAGGAATTCGAGGAGCTTCTCTCCAAGGCTGACTGGCGCTACATGGGTGGCATGGACGTGTGGGAGACACTGAAGAATCTGCCAGCCGAAATGAGCCAGAAGCTCAAAGCCAGTGCGACCACGTTGCCGAAGCGCCGCCTCAAGGCCGCTGTCGCATCCAAGCGCGCTGTGGTGAAAGCGAAGAAGGCGAAGCCGACGAAAAAGAAGCGCAAGTGATCCGGTGAGCCGCCGCGTCGCGCGTTCAGATGTCGTTAATTTTCACGATCTTCACTTTTTCTTCCTTGGGGATGATCACCTTAAGGATGCACTCTTTGTTGAAGGTCGCGCGGACTTTCTTCGGATCGATCGACACGGGCAGCGTCACGCTTCGCGAGAACGGACCCCAGAAACACTCCTGCAAGTAGTATTGCTGCGCGGGGATCATGTCTGTCTGGCGGCGCGAGCCGCGGATCGTGAGCACGTTGTCGCTCACTTCGATATCCAGGTCGCTGAGGCGCACGCCGGCGATGGGCGCCTTGATGATGTAGTACTCGTCCTGCTCGTAGATATCGACAGCTACGCGGCCGACCTGCGAGCCGGTCTGCGGCTGCGCGCCCGCGGCGGACGGGGGAACAGACGCCGGACCGTGGGAATCATCCTGGTTGAACGCGAACATGTTCTTGCTCTTCCCCTCTTGGTTCAGAGCGCTGAAGATGCCGTGGAACGGTGATCCACCCATGGACAAAAGTGTACAAAAATGGCTTTGATCCTGCAAAAAGTCGATGTGGCGCCTCGCGGGAATGATTGCCTGCTGGCTCTTTCGTTGTTCTGACCGTACTTCGTTGACGCAGCGTGAACGGACATGATTTCCGCAGCATTTATCACGTGTCGCAAGTGGCAAGCCACCAAGGCTTCTTCGGGAGACTTGCCCGCTTCGAACAAGTGAGTACAATGCCTCCCGCCTGCAAGGAACCGTCGAGTACCATTCCCGCAGCGGATTCCGGTTCGCGGGCCTCGTCACTCTACTTCTCACACCCTTCGCCAGGGAGAGCGCAGGGTACAGCACTTCCACTCCACCCGTTATGTCCACCGCCCAGCTGAAGAACGCGATCCGCCGCCTGCGGTTCGAGCGCAATATGACGCAGGAAGAACTCGCGCTCCGCACCGGAGTCAGCCGCCAGACGATCATGTCGATCGAGCGCGGCCGCACGAATCCGTCGGTCCTCCTGGCTTACAAGATCGCCGCCGCACTGGAGTCGGAAGTCACGGAGGTCTTCATGATGGAAGGAAAGCTGGCGCCGGTCTGAAGCCGCGTCCGTGATCCTTTTGTTTGCCGTACACAGTCTTACGCCGAGGCCTTCTTCGCCGATGCCGTGCTGACCGGTGTCTCCTCCGTGACCGCGGCGCGGATGTCGTCGATCACCACCTGCACCTGACGTGCGTCGCGCCAGGTATCGATGCCCAGATGGCAGGCGATGTCGACGGGGGCGTCGAGGTGCGCCATCAGATGTCCGAGGCGGAAGCCGATGGCCTTGCTGCGGCCGACACGCGCCTGCAGATGCGAGGCGTCGCGGCCCACGACGCGCGGTTCATCGAGGCGGATATTGCGCAGAAGGAAGCGTGGAGCGGGGTTCCCCTGTCCTACAGGTTCCAGTTCCAGCAGGCGTTCGCACAGCGGGAGCGTGAGGTGTGCGATATCCACGCACGCGTCGATCGCCAGGCGCGGGAATAGATCGTCTGCATCCACCGACGCCTCCACGTCTGCAGCGAGACGCTCGCGCAGCTCCTCGAAGGCCGCAACGGGGAACGTGCAGCCTGCCGCCATGGCGTGTCCGCCGAAGGACGTGAGCAGGTCGGCGGCCCGGCGAAGTCCGGTGGTGACGTTGTATGCGGGAATGCCGCGAAGCGAGGCTGTGCACTGGTCTCCGCGCTCGTGCGCGACCAGGACCGGGCGTCCCGTCTTCTCGCAGAGTTTTCCGGCGATGAGTCCGCAGATGCCGGGCTGATAGCGTTCATCGCGCAGGCACACGAATGCCGACGGTAATGCCGCCGCCCGGGCGAGCGCCTCGTCCATCAGAGCCGCCACTGTGTCCTGACGCGAGCGATTGAGCTCTTCCAGATGCGCTGCCGCCGCCTGGTCCCCGAGCAGCGCGTTGAGGGCGATGGTGGGCTCGGCCATCCGGCCCGCGGCGTTGAGGCGCGGCGCCAGACGGAACGCGACGTCCTGGCTGGAGACGGGCCCGGCCGGGATCTCGGCCTGCATGCGCAGGAAGCCGATCGGCCCGCGATCAAGACGTGACAGGCTGATGAGTCCGCGATGCACGAGTGACCTGTTCGCGCCCTGCAGCGGAACGAGATCCGCGATCGTGCCGATGGCGGCCAGCGCCAGATCCGTCTCGCGGTCGTCCCAGTCATCGCCGCGCTCCAGTATCTCCAGTGCCCGCACGACGCTCCAGGCGATGCCGGCGGCAGCCGGATGCGGCTCGGGGAAACCCGGTGCCAGCGCGGGGTGCAGCAGGGCGTGGGCGACGGGCAATTCCGCGGGTACTGTGTGGTGGTCGAGCACGATGACGTCGATCCCGAGCGTCCCGGCTTCTGCAATTTCGCGCAGAGCGGTGATGCCTGTGTCGACGGTGAGCAGCAACGTCACGCCTGCTTTTGCGAAGTCACGCACGGCGTCACTCTTCAGCCCGTATCCGTCATGCAGACGGTGCGGCAGACGCACGACGGGCTCGATCCCCCGCCGCCGAAGCATGCGCGTGAGGAGCGCCGCGCCGGTGATGCCGTCGCAGTCGTAATCGCCGAAGACCCCGATTGTTTCCTTCTTCTTCACCGCCGCGCGGATGCGTGTCAGCGCGCGGTCCAGATCAGGAAAGAGCGACGCGTCCGGGCCGAATTCTTCCGGGATCAGGCCGACCGGAAGGGCATCAATCCCGCGCTGTTCCAGCAGATGATTGAGCAGTGCCTCGTCGCGATCGCGCGCACCAGCCGGCAACATTCCGCGCAGATCGGTGCCGACCGTCCAACGCTTGCCGGTGAGCGATAATGTACGCACCGGGCTACGGTACCAGAGCGGCATCAGACCCACGATCAAGAAGGCCGCCTCGCCGGCAGGTGCGTCATCCAGGGGCTTCTGTGAGCGCTTTAGGCGGTTCCGCGCCCGTCCGGGACGTCAGCCGATGCGCAGGAACGTAATCAGGGGATTGCGCCGCGAGCGCCAGATCGTCCAGCCCACCGCACCGAGCATCACGAGGATGGTGGCGGACTCGGCGGGTCCGGTGCCTGAGAGCGGCGCGCCGGAGTGAAGAGCGGTCGATTGCAGAATTTGCTGCTGCGCGGCGAGCTGGTAGGCCTGCTCGGCCTGCGCATTCTGGAGGCGCTGGAGGAAGCGGGCGGTAGCCGGATCCATGTCCACGCCCCAGAGGATCTCGTCAGCCGTGGCGGGACTCTCGCCGTCGGGCGCGGAGCCGTGCAGATCATTGTCAGTGGTGCCCGCCGGCGTTCCCGCCGTGGAGCTCGACGAACCCGCCGTGCCGTACTCCTGGATCGTGGACGGGTGGTTCTGTTCGCTCAGCTGCTTCTGCCTCTCGGCTGCCTCCTGCGCCGCGCGAGGACTGCGGGGGACAAGCTGCGCATTCTGATCGCGCAGCAGCACGTCCTCGGGCTGCAGATACTGCGCGCCCGCGGTCAACGGGGCGAGGCTGATGACGAGTGCCAGAGCGGAGAATGTGAGACGACGCATCATGACATTATACAGAAAAAATTGACTGTTAACAAGTCGCCTTCCCCGAGAGGACGCAGTTGTAGTACTCCTGATGATCGAACACGCCGTCATCGTCCGTATCGATTTTCCGCGGGTCAGTTTCGCCGCTGTCGATGCTGCCGCTGAGGTTGCGGTCCTCGCCTTCCCATCGTTTGAAGGGCAGGTTCAGGCAGGTGTTGCCCGTGTTGTCGGAACAGATGCGTTGCGTGCTTCGCACTTCGCAGTAGCCGTCGCAGAGCCCGTCACTGTCACTGTCTTTCTTGGTCGGATCTGTTTCGCCGATGTTGAGGATGCCGTTGCGGTTCTTGTCCTCGATGCCATCGATCAGGCCGTCATGGTCCGTGTCGCGGACGCGCGGATCGCTGTGCAGGCTGAAGATCTCGTAGTCATCACGCACGCCGTCACGGTCCGTATCAGCCCGCAGGGGGTTGGTCCGGTGCCGCTTCTCCAGCTGATCGTTCAGTCCGTCGCCGTCCGGATCCAGGCCGACGGCGAGCGGCAGTTCGCTCATCACGTAGCATGTCATGCCCGGTTTGAAGATTTCCAGCTGATGGCGAATGACGCCGCTGACGGGACGCTGGTCCAGCTCCGCCTGCGTGGGCGGGTTGAAGATAGTGAACGGCGTCTCGTCCAGAATCTTGGCGCGGAGACGGGCGGCGCGCTCGCCTTCCGACAGGAAAACCTTGCCGGGCAGGGTGCCGCTCTGCGGCGGATTGGCCGGGTCATCCGACGCGAAGCAGTAGCCCCAGTACCGCACGGTCCTCGCCGGGCGTCCGAACAGCGTCTCGCGCGTGACGGGCGCCATGGTGCCCGGCAGATGGAGGAACACATGCGTCTTGGCGGGGATCGTGGCTCCGGTGGAGACCATATCCGCCGTGACCGTCTTCCACATTTCCTGCTCCTGGGGCTTCGGAATCACAATGGCCGTGAGGCCCGCTCCGGCTCCGGGCGCGTATGTCGCCACCATCATCCACGCGTAGGC
>CAZFBZ010000014.1:24149-28043 GCA_964517345.1 uncultured Candidatus Peribacteria bacterium
CCGCTCAATCATCTGGTGGCCGTTGTAGAAATAGACCCTGAGCGTGCGATAACTCGCATTGGGCGTCGTGTCCCGGACGTTCAGCACGCCGTTGACGAACGTCAGGCCGAAGCCGTCCTGTAAGACCTCAGCGTCGCCGACTGCGCCGGCTGGGGCTTCCGTGTAGGGGGGTCTTCCGGCAAGGCGGGTGAGGCTGACGAACGTGGGATGGCCCTGGTCCGCCGTGACCTCCAGCGGATCGACGGTAAAGGCCGCCGCGGCGCCGGCCCTCGCTTGGTGCCGACGCTCCGGCGAGACAGCGATATTCTTGATTTCGACATTCACGTTGACGGTGTTTCCGGCCGTGCCGGGGCCGCCTCTGACCGTGAACGCGACATTGCCGCCGAGTTCGTTCGTGCCGGTTACGCTCAGATTGCCGTCGGCGTCGCGTTCGATCGAGACTCCATCGATGCTCGCGCTTCCACCTGTCGGTATCGTCTGCCCGTTAAACTCCACGATCGTGGCGCGGCGGCGCTCGGCCGACATGCCGGGCGGGCCGATCTCGACGCGGCGGCGGAAGCCGGTGTACATGGGCTCGGGCTGATTCACCTCGATCGTCTCCGGTGCGCGCGTCACTTCGATCGTGCGCATGATGCGCTGGTTGCCGTGGTAGAAGTACACGTTGACCCTCCCGGCTTTTTCTCCCACTGCGGTCAGCACGCCGTCTTCGTATGTCAGCGTAATATTGTTACCGGGCGTGCGGACTTCCGTCGTGCCGATGCTGCCGGGGATGGTTGCGATGTTGTACGGGGTGGTGTCGTTGGGCCGATCGACGCTTTGCATGCTGACGGCTGCGTTGACGCCCTGCGCGAGAGGAATCACCCGGATTCTGCCGTTGCTGCCCTCGCGGAACGTGATGTCGGGGCTCGCATCGATGGTCAAGATACGCGCCTGGCGCTCGATGGCTGGCTGGCCAGTGCGGGTGAATCGGATCGGCACAGTGACTGCTGCATCATTGATGCTATCGGCGGTGATGCGGTAGACATTTCCCGCCAGCACGCGCCGGAACCGCACGCCGTTTACGCGCGTGGGGACGGCGAGGGCGTCGCCAAGGACAACGTTCGTGTCCCCGACGGTGATGGTGGTGTTCGCGAGAGCCTCAGCCTCAGATTCGTCGCTGCCGGTGCCCGTCACCGAAACGTCAAAATTCATACTGCGGCCGGTGTAGACCGCATCCGGCTGGCTCACTTCGATGTTGCGTGTCACCTCGCGCGCTGCTTCGAAGGTGAAGATCAGGTTATTGAGCCCATCGCCGCTCCGCGAGATGGTGGCGACGCTCGTCCGCCCGCCCTCCGTGAAGACCGAGCCGCCGCGCGTCAGGCGCAGGCGGGTGTTGCCGGTATTGAGCGTCCGGGCGACGCTCTGGGGAATGCGGTAGTACTTCACGCCGCCGCTCACCATGATCGGTGTGCCGACTTCCTCGCGAATCTCGCCTCCGGCACGGGTGAATTCGGCCGTGACGTCCGCGGGCACGCGCAGCAGCTTGTAGACCTGCGCTTCGCCGATCGTGTCGAACGGCCGGCTGTACATATCCAGACTGATGGTCTGCAACTTCGCGGCGTCGCCGGCCGCCTGCATCTGCGTGGCGAGCGCCTCGGTGCGGGCCGTGAGCATGCGCTGCTCCAGCGTCTGTTCGCCGTCCACGGGGTTGCCCGATGCGTTGCGCACACCCGCATCGATCTCCAGCCGGCGGATCAGTTGCTCGCAGGCGATATAGTGGCGCTCCAGGCGGACGACGTCCCAGTAGACGCGTGAGACGCCCTCGGCTCTTGCCGGAAGGCGCCCGTCCACGCTGTACCGGATGATGTCCTGGTAGCGGTACGTGTTCTCCGTTTTGCTGAAACGCTCCTGGCCCATCGCCCAGCGGGAGTACGACGGACTGTAGTCCAGGTAATTCTGCTGTGGTGTCACCGCGACGCCGTTGTTCTCGATGACGATGGCGTTGCGGTAGAACAGTTGCGCGTTCACGTTGTACGGCATCCAAGTGGCGCCTGCTCTGCCGGTCTGCTGGGAATAGAACCGGCCGTCCGCCGTCCGGCAGAAGATGAAGTTCGGATAGCTGGCGACGCGGAAGCGCAGCTGCTGTTCACGGGGATCTGTAAGCAGATCGCGCGTCAGCTGGGCGACGGTGCGCAGGTCCCTGTCCCCGCCGTCGAGCGGAGCGCGAATGGTACTGATAGTGTCGCGTCCGCGCTTCTCGCCGATCTGGCCCAGTGTTGTGAGGAGCGCCGTCGCCCGGGTCTGGTACTCCCGGACGCGATCCTGGACGGTGTCGTATGCGTACTGGTTCTTCGTCACCTCATCACCCGCGACGGATTCGCGCATGAACAGGTTATTGATCTGATTCAGATTCGAGCCCGGTGCCTGCTGGTATGCCAGACGCCGCTCGCCGTGGGAGACGGAGGAGCGGGGGAAGAGCCGGGAGAGAGAGATGTGTGTCATGATGTGTGTGTGGAAGGCGGTGTGGAGGTTCTCAGGCGGGGACGACGGGAGAATCGTCATCCAGAATGTGCTCGGCGCCTGCGCGCTCTTCGGCTTCGACTTCGCCGTGGATCTTCGGCAATTCCGTGCGGCGGAAAGCGGCGATCTCCTTCATGCCCTCGTCCACGTTGGCGAGGATTGCCTTACTCTCGGTCATGATCTCGCCGTGCTCCTTCTGGAGTTCGGCCATCGCCTCGGCGCGGCGCTGGTCGGTGAGCTTCGGCGCGAGTGCGACGAGCTGGTCGATCATTGCGGGCGGCAGGCCGATCAGGGCACGCGCGGCGGCGATGAAGTCTTCGGCGGTCATAGAGAGAAGAGGGAAATCTCCCTAGTATATCAGATCTGATGACTGAATTGAAGTCATTTCTCCGGCGTCCGCGCCATGGCGGGCGGGGCTCCGGACCGCTATCCTCGGCTCTGCATGGCCAAGGATTTCTACCAACAGCTCGGGATCGGACGGGATGCTTCCCCGGACGACATCAAGAAGGCGTACCGCAAATTGAGCAAAGAGCTTCATCCCGATAAACATAAGGGTGATAAAGCAGCGGAAACGCGCTTCAAGGAGGTTAACGAAGCCTATGAGACGCTCAGCAACCCGGAGAAAAAGCGCATGTACGACCAGTTCGGTTCGGCGTCGGGCCCGGGCGGTGGCGGAGCGGGATTCGGCGGGTTCGGCGGAGGCGCGGGCGGCTTCGATTTCTCGTCGTTCAGCGGAGCCGAGGGCATGAACTTCAGCGATCTGTTTGAGGGGTTTTTCGGCGGGCAGGCAGGCCGCGGACGCGGGGGCCGCCCGGAACGCGGCGACGATCACCAGGTGCAGCTCACGATTCCGTTTTTCGAAGTGGTGACGGGAGCGGCCAAGACCATCCGCATCCGGCGTCTGGGGACATGCGACCGCTGCGGCGGAGATGGTGCGGAGCCGGGTTCCAAGCAGGTCACATGCACCGAGTGCGGCGGCACGGGACAGGTGACGCGCACGGCGCAGTCGCTCTTCGGGACGATGCAGCAGCGCATGGTGTGCCCGCGCTGCAAAGGGTCTGGCAAGATGCCCGAGAAAACGTGTTCCCGCTGCGACGGAGAAGGCAGACGTGCCACGGATGCCGAGGTGAAATTCGAGGTGCCTGCGGGCATAGAGGACGGTCAGACGCTGCGCGTGCGCGGCGAAGGCGACGCGGGTCCGCGCGGGACAACAGCCGGCGATCTCTACGTGCGCATCGTCGTGACACCGGACGACAGATTCGAGCGCGACGGCCCGGACATCCGCACGGCGCTTCCGGTGCATGTCGTTGACGCGGTGCTGGGTGCCGAAGCCGAGGTCGAGACGGTGCGCGGTCCCGTGAAGCTGCGCATCCCCGCCGGCACGCAGCCCGGCCA
>CAZFBZ010000015.1:0-27881 GCA_964517345.1 uncultured Candidatus Peribacteria bacterium
CGGCGACGGCTACGGCTACGGCTACGGCTCCGGCTACGGCTCCGGCTACGGCTCCGGCGACGGCTACGGCTACGGCTACGGCTCCGGCTACGGCTACGTCTCCGGCGACGGCTACGGCGACGGCTCCGGCTACGGCGAGAGGGTCACGTCATGACAGAGCGCACCTTCGACATCGAGGTCTCCGACGAGATCGGGCTTGTGCTTCCCGGAGGAACCCACATCGCGGGCGGCTTCACGGGGACGTTTATCGCCGTCTTCGAGTACGACGAGAGGCCTTACATCGACCGCATCGAGCTTGATCTCGCGGTCGGGGGGAAGCGCATCGGGCTCGATACGCGGAGCGATCTGTTCAAGCAGATCGAGGCGTCGATCATGAAAAACTTCGCGCAACGCATCGACGAGGCTTGGCAGGAGGAGTGCCAAGCACGGTCTCGGCGCGAGGAGATGTCTGACCGCGCCTATAGCCAGTGGCAGGTTCTCTAGTTCGGCAGCGGGGTGGGGAAGTCCCGGCGGTGGGTGTGAGGGCTCCCACCGCCGGGACGGGAGGCAAGAGGAAACCATGGCCGACGTGATCGATTTCCCGATGCGGGTGCATCGGGTCAGACCGGGCAATTCTCACGAGACTATTCGCGACTATCTCGAGGGAGCAGATATCAACGGCTACGCGATGGCCGCATTCCGTCATGAATTCGAGATCGCCTGCCGCAGGGCGATCGGCCGTCTCGGCGAGGCCGGGGCAATGGATGTTCTGAAGGACACCATACTCTCAATTCAGGGGAGCGTGTCTTGACCGATCAGGCCACCGCGATCCCGCCGTCTGTTGCGGCGGATGAGACAGAGCGCCGCGTGATCAGGTTGCAGAGTATCAAGCTCCCTTCCGCGCCGGCATCAGAAACCGCCGTTCTTCTCGGCATGCTCGACCGCGCCGCGTCAGACCCGACGCAGAGCATCGAACGAATGGAGCGGATGTTCGCACTCTACGAACAGGCCGCCGCGCGAAGCGCGAGATCGGCCTACATCGAAGCTCTCATGTCGGCCAAGGCCGACCTTCCGAAGGTCGTCAAGACGGGGATGGCCAGCTACGAGGACAAGAAGACCGGTGAGAAGATTTCGGCTTTCCGATATGCCAAGTGGGAAGAGGTCTGCCAGCAGATCGAGCCGGTCCTCGCGAAGTATGGACTTCTGCTCACGTTCCAGACCGAGCAGCCATCCGCCGACCGCGTAAGCGTGACCGGCGTTCTGTCTCACCGCGACGGCCACAGCGAGAGGGCGCAAATGGCGCTCGGCTGCGACGCAAGCGGGGGAAAGAACAACGCCCAGGGCTGGGGATCGTCGATCTCCTACGGCAAGCGCTACACGTCGTTCGCGCTTCTCAATCTCGTCGGGCACGACGACAGGGACACTGACGGCGCGCCGCCGGTGGAGACGATCAGCGAGGATCAGCAGATCGAGATTCGCGACCTTCTGATCGCGACGGAGTCCGACGAACAGCGCTTCTGCGCCTACTTCAAGATCCCCGGACTGTCCTCACTCAAGGCCGCTGACTATGAGCGCGCCAAGACCGCCATTTCATCGAAGAGGAAATAACCCATGGTCGAGCAGGGCTCTCCGGAATGGCACGCGATGCGCTGCGGAAAGGTCACGGCCTCCCGCATCGCCGACATGATGGCCAAGACAAAGACAGGCTGGGGAGCGTCGAGAGCAAACTACCAAGCCCAACTGATCGCCGAGCGCCTGACCGGCCTTGTGGCCGACGGATACACGAATGCAGCGATGGAGTGGGGCAAGGAGAAGGAGGCAGAGGCTCGCGCCGCCTATGCGTTCTATCGCAGCACGAACGTCGATCTCGTCGATTTCGTCACGCACCCAGAAATTGCCATGAGCGGCGCGAGCCCTGACGGGCTGATCGGGGATATCGGCCTGCTCGAGCTTAAGTGCCCCAACACGGCGACGCACATCGAGACGCTTCTCGGCGGAACAATCCCAGGCAAGTACGTTCTGCAGATGCAATGGCAGATGGCATGCACGGGACGGAAGTGGTGCGACTTCACCAGCTATGACCCGCGCATGCCAGAAGAAATGAGGCTGTTCGTCAGGCGGATGGAGAGGAACGACGAGAAGATTTCAGAGATCGCCACGGAGGTCCGCGCGTTCATTCGCGAGATCGACGCGGCTGTTGCCGAGCTGACTAAAATGTATCGCGACAAGGCTGCGTGACACTCATGACGCTTATCGAGTCAGCGTGCGTTGCAGCTATGAGAAACGGACTTGGATGGGAGGATCTATGGGTGTCGCTACCGAGCGGTATTCGAAGCAGCACGCCGAGGGACGTTTTGCGAGAGACGTTCCTGCGCCTCGCAAGGGAATCTTCGTCCGTTCGCAAGAACCAAAGCGACTGTATCTCATCGAAAGCACGTCGGCCGTACAAGTTCTGGTCCGGCCGATCGGCCAAGGAAAGGACAGCTCCTCTTTCAAGATCAGACGGGGGGACTGGGAATTCTGGTGCAGGAAACTGAAGGTGTGTCGCGTGAATTGGGGTCCGTGATGAGCTGCCCGCACTGCAGCCGCTCCAATGAGGAGCATCGCTTTCACTTTGCCCTGATCCGAAAGGCCTACGAGAACTGGCCTCACGATCACCGGTTCCGGCCGATCTCGGAGCAGCATTTGCGATCCTGGCTCTACGTCGAGGCCGGGCATACGGAGAGCGTCGATATCGTGGGCGCCGACGCGATGACGCTCGAAGGGGTCAAGGCAGCTCGTCAGATCCTCTCGCCTCAGACCTATCTGAGGATGGAGGCGATTGCCGGCGGTCTCAGGATCAGCGGGCCGAAGTCGATCGCGAAGGGCAAGTGCAAGAAGACCGAGTTCCGCGAGGTACAGGACAGGGTCGCGGCGATCATCTGCGATGTTATCGGCGTGACGGCCGAGCAGTTGGTGAAAGAGGCGAGGGCGGCATGAAGCGCAACAGCACCGCCGCCCGCCGCAACTGCCTCGAAACTCATCGCCGAACCGATCACCTCGGCCGCGAGGTTCTGGACTGCCACGTCTGCAAGCTGGTGATGGCCGTCCATACCAGCGGATGGGAGGCGGACCACATCCGCCGGCACGCCGAGGGCGGCGACGACAGCGGGGCCAACGTCTGGCCGATCTGCCCGCGCTGCCATCACGACAAGAGCCGGCGGGATACGTCGGAGATCGCGAAGGGAAAGCGGATCGGCGAGCGCGGGCGAGGGATACGCCGGTCGGCCCGGCCGATGATGGGAAGCCGGGGCAGCGGCTGGCGCAAGCGCATGGATGGGAGCGTTGAACGGCGATGAAGATCGTACAGCATCCGAGTTCCGACCGCACTCCGATCGTCCTCGTATCGGAGGCCGTCGAGCTGATGGCAAGAATGGAAGATGCCGTCATCCTCTGGACCGACAGAGAGACGGGCGAGATGCACGTCGGCTGGTCTCAGCAGACGGCGGCTGATCTCGCGGCATATGCGATCGTGCTGCACGAGATCGCCCGGTCGCAGGTCATCCAGTCATGACCATGACCTACAAAGTGAGGCACAAGAATCGTCCTCCTTCGAGCGTCGTGTCGTCGATCGACGCAGAGCGTCGAGCCGCTTCGCGTGACGCTTATACGGCTTGCAGCACATACCAACTTCTCATGTTCGACTCTGCAGAGCTTAGGAAGGACGGCCATCACAGGGCGGCCCAGAAGGTCGAGAACGCCGCATGGGTCTTGAGGTTTGCCGATCTCAAGGCATGGGTGAGACGCCCGCGACAAACGGCGAACCGGAAATCCGCACGATGACCGTCCCCCGCCTGTACACGCTGGCCGAGGCCTCTGCGACGCTGCTTCACGGCCGCGTCTCTCGCCGCACGCTATCGGAGGAAATCCGCTCCGGAAGGCTTGAAGCCAGCTTCATCGGCGGGCGATACCTTGTGACCGAGGAGGCAGTCGTCTCCATGATCGAGGCCAACCGGGGGCGGGCGGCATGTCACGACCAAGAAAGCCGGCAAGGCTCTGGCTCCGCAAAGCGAGAGCCGGCCACGCCGCGACATGGCTCATCCTCGACGGCGGACGCCAGCATCCGACAGGCTGCGGCGCAGGAGAGCTTGAGGCAGCTCAAGAAGCCCTCTCGCGACACCTCGCCAGGAGCTACAGTCCACCGTCTTCCCGCGAGCTCGCGGACCTCCACGTCGCAGACGTGATGACCGTCTATCTCAGAGAGCACGCGCCGACCGTTGCGCGGCCCGACTTCATCGCGGTCACGGCAGCGCCGATCCTCGAGTGGTTCGCCGGCAAGAAGTTGTCGGACATCCGCGGCCAGACCTGCCGCGACTATGTAGAGTGGAGGACGGCGGCGGTCTCGATCGCGACGGCGCGGCACGATCTGAAGACGCTTCGCGCGGCCATCAACTACTACCATCGCGAGCACGGGCCGTTGAACTCCGTCCCGCCGGTGACGATCCCGCCGGCCTCGGCGCCGCGCCAGCGCTGGCTGACAAGATTGGAGGTCGCGGCGATGCTGCGCTCGGCCCGCCGACTGGGGCTTGACCACATCGCCCGGTACATCCTCATCGGCGTCTACACCGGGACGCGCTCGCAAGCGCTGCTGTCCCTGTCGTGGATGCCGCAGACGGCGGGCGGATGGGTCGACGTCGAGCGTGGCGTCCTCTACCGGCGGGGATCTTCGGAGGTCGATGGGACGACCAAGCGCCGGCCGAGTTCCAAGCTTCATGACCGTCTCATCCCTCACATGCAGCGGTGGCGGGACGCGGACATCGCCGCCGGCATAGTCCACGTCGTGCACTGGCAGCGGAAGCGGGTCGGGAAGCTCCGGCGAAGCTGGCGGAGCGTCTGCGCTGCGGCCGGGCTCGGCGCCGACGTGGTGCCGCACACGCTCCGCCACACGGCGGCGACGTGGCAAATGCAGTCTGGCGTGCCGACGTGGGAAGCGGCAGGGTATCTCGGGATGACGGAGGCTATCCTCCGCGAGGTCTACGGGCATCACCACCCGGACCATCAGACGGCAGCGGCAAGAGCGGACGGGAGGAGGCAGAGGCCATGATCACTGAAGATATGGAGCTGATTTGCACGTCTTGCGACGGGATGGGGCAGGAGCGGCGGAAGATCACCCACCCTGCGGCCAACGTAGCTGGGTGGTGGCGTGAAAGCCCGATGTCAGATTGGTGGCGCCGCCCATGCGCCAGATGCAACGGAACAGGCTTTGTCCCGTCCGGCACGAGTGTTCCAAGTGTCAAGGAAATGGCGGACGGGAGGATGAAGGCAACATGAGTGCGATGAAGCGGAACCTGGATATTGTGTGGAACAATAATCGACCGTCTCGGTACATACCAAGGTCTCTCGACGGTGGCACCGGGTGGGGAGTGTGGGACGACAAGGAAAGGTTGTTGAAGACGGCTCAATTGTCCTTGAGCCAGGAGCGTACCTGATTTCTGGTAAAGTTGAAATTGTTGAAGGTAAAGGAACAGTTGAGAATACCGCTGACGGCTGGTCTAATATTCGCGCTGAGACGCGCGTGAAGATCATCGGCAAATCAGCGGTGAGAAGATGACGGTCTACATCTACAGGTGGGATCGCCACGGGCGCAAAGGCCAGAGGTGCCGCGTGACGGCACGGGGAACGATGAACTCGTGCCGCGTCGAGTTCGAAAACGGGTTCAAGATGATCACCAGCCGCAACGCCATCCGGCGTGCGGCGATCGTCACCACCGCATGACGATCTGCCAGCCGAGATGGGCGGCGAGCGCGAGCCCGCCGGCCACCATCAGCAGCCACAGAACACGCCACCTCACTTCGCCCCCCGCAGCACGGTGAGCAGAAGGTCGGCCAGGTCCGGGATCTTCCCGTGTGCCGATCCCTGCACCACGAACCACAGCGCCAGCGCCAGAGCTTGCAAGGCCCGCTCGTGCCACGTCATGCGGGTTGCGTGGCGATCCAGCGCCTCGGCGTGATCCTCCTGTTTCACCTCGATGCGGACGATGCGTCCTTCCAAGTGGTTGGAGTGCTCCGGCGCCGGCGAGTTCTGAAGCCACGGCCAGGAGCTTCGCGGATGTTCCATCAGGCATGGCCTCAAATCACCTTTCTGGACTCGTCATCACTTCTTCGCCTGAGCCAGGAGAGAGTCCCGGCAGACGACGCGCTTGTCCAGCAACTCGCCGTACCGATCCTTGGCGAGACGCCGATCGCGAGCAGCCTCGTCGAGCGAGATGTCACGGTCCGGCAGTGTCGGGAACGGCTTGTCCTTCGAAACGCATTCGGCTGCATAGCGAGGCGGCTCCGGCGGGGCCGCGACGAGCTTGATCTCAGGAGGCTCCTTGCTGCACCCGACGAACGCAACCGCAACGCTCAGGATCAGAGCGCGTGTCATTTGTTGAGCTCCCGCGCGATGTCTCTCGGGTAGACGATCGCCTTGTCTGTTCTCTTGGAAAGGGCACGCTCCAAGTCTCCAACGCGTTGTCTTGCGGCTTCGAGGTCTTCCGCAGCGGCAGCCCGCGCCTTTGCCGCTGCGGCTTCCGACGCCGCGTGCATTGCCGCTCTGGCTTCAGTCGCCTGCCTATAGGCATCGGCCAGCTTTGACTTCCATTCTCCGTCGGCCGCGGCCCTCTCTTGCGACCTGATCGTGTGAACGCCCCAGACGAGCAGGATGAGCAAAGCGACGACGCCGACGATCACGGCAATAGCCGTTGCGGCTTCTTTGTTGAAGAACCGCCCGGCTGCGGTTTTTATCCCGGCAGCCTTGGCAAGCCACCATGCTCCGGAGAGGAGAAAGGACGGGATTGCGAACATGGTCAACCCCCTTGGCGGAGCTTGGCTGCGCGGCGAAGCCACCAATAGGCGGCACCGAGTACGGTCACGGCGCCGACCCAGAACGTCGGAGAAGCCGCGATATGGAGGAGGAGATCGCCCACCGCGAATGGCTTCCCGCTCTGAGCAACCTTGCCGAATGCGCCGCTCACCTCCGTCGAGACCTGCCAGCCGCCGACGCCGCCGACGGTGACGGCCGCCGGCCCTTCCGTCGTCCCGGCCATGCTGCTCGGCGGTCCTGGCGTGCGCTGATGCTCGGCGGCGGGGTCTGGCTTCTGAGCGTGCAGGATGACGCTGCGGTCGAGACGCGCCAACTCTGCCGCGATCGGCATCGCACCCGGCTGCTGCGAGATTGCGGCGGCCGAGTAAATGCCGTCTGCGGTGAACTTCCCCCGCGTGTAGTGGTTCGTTCCGCTCCACAGGTACGGGCTGACGGTGCGTCCGCCCTGGCGATAGCCGAGCCCGTTATAGCGCTCGAGCGCGGCGGCGAGCGCCGTCACGGTCCACTCCTCGACCCGGTCGAGCTTGTCGCAGCGGAGCGCGTCGGCGGCGCTCTCCTCCCACGAGAAAGGCGGCTTGCCCTGCAGCGGACGGCCGCGCGGCACCTGCACGGTGCGGGCGGTCAGCGGGTCGCCGTTGTGGAGATGCCGGCCGAAGTCGCAGGTCGCCTCGAGGTGGTGGATGATGCCGATCACCCACCACGGCACGCCGGTCTCCGCCTCGACGGCGGTGTAGCGCTCGCGGCCCGCGATGATCTTATTCGCAGCGCCAGTAACACGACCGCTCCACTCTTCACGAACCACCATGGACGACCATAGAGATTCGTATTCGTGCCTCAGCGCGTCGGTCATCCTCACGTTGTCCCCCTCCTGAAGTCGCTCACGCGACCGCGTCCATCTCGGCCTTGGCCGTCGCGACGATGCCGGCAATCGCATCGAGGGAGGCCGCCGAGATGGCGGTCATCGCCGCCTGACGGAGAAGCGATAGCTTCGATCCGGCGATGTGAGCCGTAGCACGCGCTGAGATACGGGCCGCGATCCTCTGATCTGCGGTCTGGCCGTGGATCGCACCTTCCGCCTCCATGATCGCGCGGTTTGCAGACGCGACGGCAGGGTCCGGGGAAGAGCAGCGGATCGCGATCTCGGCCATGATCTCGCGCTCCTGAGTCCTGGCCGGGTTCCCAAGAAAAAACGTCGACCAGGCGACCATGAAGAACTGGTCGACATCGGCGATAGCGGTCGCCCTGATTTCGTCGGGGCTGCGCGGCGTGACGACCCAGACAGCGACGACCTGATCGCCCTGTATTTTGTAGTCCGGGCCAGCGCACGAGTGCGTGGCCCGGTCGTAGTCCGGAGCGCTGCCGGAGACGGCTCTCCAGCCGTCCCGCATGTGCTCAGGGAGCGAGTCGAGACCCATGTCGCGGGTCTCGACCACTGAGCCGTCCTCAACCCGAGCGATCCTATGCATGATCAACCCGCCCAAGCCGGAATGACATAGTCAGAACCTCCGATTTTGATTTTCAGCCAGTGTGCGGGGTTTCCAGCAGCCGGCGAGTTGGTCAGCGTCCCGGTCGATGACCCGGAGCCGCTGGTCTGGCCGGTGAACAGCAGGCCGCGATCCGTCGTGATCGTGGCCCCGTTCGTATCCACTTTCAGCTTCTCGGAGTAGCCAGACCCGCCGCGGAAGTGGAATCCGCCAGTGCCGCTCGTTCCGGCGTCCCAGTAGAAATCCCCCGTCGAAGACGCGGAGCCTCCATTGCCGAGCGTGATGGCGCCGCCAACAGTGAAGTTCACAACTCCGGATACGTTCCCGCTGTCGTCGATCGTGACCGGAGACGACTGGATCGTTGCACCGCCTGTGCCGTCCGCGCGCAACACTCTGTTGTCGGTCGCGCCTGTCGTGCCGCCCATCGACCCGGTTGCCGTGATCGTCGTGCCCGAGATGCTGAGCCCGCTTCCCGCCGTCAGGTACTCGTAGGTGCCGGCGCTATCGTCCCAGAATAGGATACGGTCAGCGCCGGGGTCGATCGGCATCGTCGGCAGATACCGCGTGGTCGAGCAGCTATCCGTGAAAGACCCAGACATATCCGCCTGAGGACCCCACAGCGGGCGAAGGCATGCGGACGCGATCACGGCGGCATAGCTGATCCGGTTGTGGAACACGTGGATATCGTCGCCGTCGACGAGGCTGATTCCGACCGGCGTAGATTCGCAGGTGTTCCCGACGATCAGGCCTCCGAAGACCTCGCGCGCTGCGATCAGATCGGCAGTGTTGCGGACCGCGATATCGGTCGAATTGCCCTCGAAGTAGTTCGAGCGGATCTCGAAATTATAGCACGATCTGACCTCGAGCCCGCCTGCGCACCCCTCGATGTTGTTGTTGAGAATCTTCATCCCACCGCCCTCGGATACGAGGACGCCGATCGACCCTGAGAAGAAGACCCGGTTCCGCTCGATGGTAACGCCCTGGCTCTCGGCGAGCACGGAGAATGTCAGGGTAACGCCTGTCGCGGTCGCCGTGGCGGCCAGGGAGATGGTGATCTGATTTAGAGATGGATCGATAGCCGAGACGACCGTGAGGGCTGGGATTCCTGATCCTGAAACACCCATGCCGACAGAGATACCGGATTTGCTCGAAACGGCGACGGTGGTGCTCCCGTTCGTCGTGTTGCACGTCGGGGTAGGTTGCCCGGAGTAGTTCTTCCGGAACGCCTTGACGTAGATCCCGCTGCTCCCCGGTTTGTCGATCTCGTTGCCGATGACGGTCGCCGAAGAGCAGCCATCAAGAAGGATCGCGTGCCCCCCGCAACAGACGGTGCTCGCGCCAGATGTCGCGAAATCCTTGAAGTAACAGTCCTCGATCAGCAGCAAAGGCGCTGTCCGCGCGTGGATGCAATGGTCCCCGGCTCCGGAGTTCGCCTGGAAATGCACGCCGGTGATGCTGCAGCCGGACACGTAGTTGACGTTGTTGTCATAATCGAACATCAGCGCCGGACCCGTCCCGGTCATGCGGATGCCCGAGTGATTTCCGATAACATGCACGTTGTATTGCTGAATCTTGAGCGTCGTGTTGGTCGCGTAGATCTTCCCAGGAGTCAGCAGCACGACGGTCGGCCGGTGCTTCTGCGTCGTCGAAATCGTCGCGACGCTGTCGAACATCGCCTGCAGGGCGGTGTAGTCGTTGGTGCCGAGTCCCGTGGACGGGTTGAAATCACCGACGGCTCCGTAATTCTCCGGCACCAGAACCTCAGCTCCGAGGGTCTGAAAATAGCGAACGAGGCCGGACGAATTCTTGTAGGCGAGCGTGTCGGCCGATCCCGGCGCGGCAACACCGTACAGCCGCAACTTGTTCGACCCTGGCGCAAACGGCGTCGCTGCGACGGTGATGTCCTGCGCCGTCAGCGTCTTGCCCGTCAGCGTTTGCGTCGCCGTCGTCCCGACGACCTGCTCGGCGATATTCGCCGGATCGTAGGTCGCCTTGTTCATGTCGCCGGTGCCGTTGTTCCCGGTGCGCTCGAACATGACGGCGAGAACGTCGTTGTTCGCCGGAAGCGACCCGGAGGCAGACACCGACGAGACAGGGATAGTCCAATAGGTCGAGTTGTCCGTGAACGTGCTCGTGTACTCGGCCTCGATGAACTTCGTGCGATCCGAGACCGTGAACACGCGAATATGCCCACGGTGCGCGGTGTTCGTCGAATCGTCCTGCGCTCCAATCAGAGTGCCGAGGGATTCCCCATTACGGCCGGTCTTGCTGATGTTGATCGACGTGACGCTGGCCGGCGTGGCGCTGTTGAAGATCATTTTGCCGCTGCCAGGATCGCCGCTGGTCGCGGTGTTGAAGGCGTAATCGAGGCCGGTGTTTGGGCCGGTCGCTCCGGTCGCTCCGGTTGGGCCGGTCGCCCCGGTTAGACCGGTGGCACCCGTCGCACCAGTCGACCCCTTCTCTCCGGCGACACCAATCGCCCATGAGGTATAGGTTCCGGAGCCTAGCGCGTTGTCAGCAGTGATCGAGAGCGTCGAGCCGCTGTAGCTGGAGATCGTCCCCTCGATGTAGTTCGAGGCGTCGTAGGAGACCCGCACGCGCTGGCCTGTGACGTAGGCGTATCCGGCCTGCGTCGTCCACGTCTTCGTGCCGCTCGAGCCGATCGCGACCGACGAGGCCGACGTGCCGCCGTAGCCGGAGCCGGTGGCGCCCTGGATGCCCTGCGGCCCCTGAAGCGACGTCAGGTCGACAATCGTTACATGAGCGTAGACCTCGACGGAGCCCGTCGGCTCTGCCGACGGGATGCCAAGTGCGGCCGTGCCGCCAGCGGTGCCGCCGACCCAATATTGCAGCTCAATGACGGCCTCGCTCGTAACCGTCAAAACGGAACTGCGCCCATGCTGGCCCTCGACGGTGCCCGGCGTATGTCCAGCCGAGTCGGCTGCATATCCCAAGAAGTAACCTGAAAGAATAGGATCAGGAGTTGCTGTTCCTGAAATCACCTTGAGGCGTGATTGAGATGTCGTTGTTTGATTCAGAGCTTGCGCAAATGAGACGAGATATGTCCCAACAGGAAGCGTGATCTGGCTCGACGCCAATGAACATCCCGTAATAGTGTTTTTTACGGACGTGTTTAGGGTCCGCTTTGTCCAAGCGCCGTATGTCGCCGACCCACCGACGGTCCCGTTGCTTTCTTGGTGCTCAAAAACCGCACATTCGAGCGTAGACGACGTCGGAGCCGTGACGTTGGACCAGTCGGTCCATGCGCTCCCGTTGTAGACTGTGCGGACATCCTCGTCGGAGACCCAGCACGCCCACCCGTCCGCCGGGACGTACTCGATCCACCCGCCCGATCCGTTGGCCTCGTAGATGCGTCCCGCCGTCCACGGCGACACGGCGTCCGACGCCGCGAGGTAGCGCGTGCCTGGGCTCTGCCCCGTCGGCGGCGTGGCGAGACGGTCGGCGACGATGATGTCACCCTGCGAGGCGATGGCGAGCTCGCCGCCCTCGGCGATCATGTACCAGTGCACCGCGTCGGAAACGAGCGTGACCGACTCTCCAGGCGTCCGCAGAATGCGTCGGTAAGACCCGCCGTCGGTGATGATGACGGCTCCGGCCGTACCCTTGTGGCGAAGGATGGTCCAATAGCCGTCGGTGACGCTCGTCGCCGCAAGCAGCGTGACGGTCACATCGCCCGAGGTCGGGTCGATGTTCTGCACCTCGCCGATTTCATCCTCGTCGAGCGTGAACGACGACGTCTTGACGTTGACGGGGGTCGACGGCGCCGACGGCGTGCTCTCGGACGTCGCCGTGATCGGCGTCACGGGCAGGTTGTCGACGGCCGGGATAACGGTGACGTCCGCCGACGTCTTCATGATTATTTTGTAATCGCCGCCGTCCGGGTCGAGGAACCAGGCCGGGAAACGACCAGCGCCGTCGGCGACGAGAGGGTTTGTGTGCGTCGCCGATCCGGCCGCGTTGGAATAGATCGTGCGCGGCGTGAGCGTGCCCGCGTCGTAGACGTACAGCTTCGCCCCCGGCAGGGCCGCGGCGTTGTCGTCGAGCGCGAAGTCGCGGGGGAGGTTCTGGAAGGCAAAGGTCATGGGGTCGCCTCGGCGAGGACGTTGCGGACGAGCAGGGAAGGGGGAACGCTGTTACGGTATCGCGAGAGGGTTCATCGGCCTGCGCGGGGGAGGCTGCGCTTCGCCGGCATGCATCAGCGGGTTTACAGGGCCTCGCATCGGCGTGCGCTGCGGCGGCTGAGGAGCCGGGCCAGACACCTCCTGTGGGGCTGCCGTAAACTTTCCACTGGCAGGATCACGGTAGCCGTGGGGCGTATCGATCGGCGAGTTCTCGGCGGGCTTGTGAGGATAGGTCTTGCGGTAGTCGCCGATTGTCCGCTCGACCTCTGCCAGGAGAGCAGAGAATTCCTCTTGAGAAAGACCTGATGGTTGTTCTGGCATCTCAGCGCCTCGTCAACGGGTTGTCGGGACGGCGATCCGCCGCAAGCGGGTTGATTGACGGAACGGTGAAGGCCGGGACGTTCCTGGCGATTGCCCCCTGCCCACGCTCGCGGGCAGCCATCGTTCCTTCGAGCCGGCGAAGGAAAGCGACCTGCTCGCGCGGGTTCATGGTGACGAGAATGTTGGCGATCTCGGCGTTCTGCGCTTCGGTGAGGCGAGCCCCGACGCGCTGCGCGGCAAGCTCAATCATCTTCTTTGGGTTGAGGCCGACGGACCACGCCGTCGCCACCTGACCGGGGAGACCGAGGTCGGATTGTTCCGCCTGAAGGCCAGCGGTCTGAGACCCGCCGAGCGAGCGCATGGTCCGTGTGGCCTGAACCTCCTTGTCGATTGCTCGGAAGAACGCGGCAGCCTGCCGCGGCCCGAGGATGACTTCGAGGATCTGACGAGCGGCCGGCGTCGTGAACTGGCTCGCCACATCGTGACCAGGCCTCGCGTTCATCACGCGGTCGAGCATGCCGCGGGCAAGGCCTTCGCGGAACATTTCCTGACGGAGCGCAAGGACGGCGTCCTGCGCGTCCTTCGGCATGTGCACCGAGGATCGAAGCTGGCGAATGGTCTGTGGATTCGAAAGCTTCTGCCACTCGGACAGGATTTCCCGCGTCTTCCCGCCGAACTTGAGCGATGCCGCCTGACCCATTTCGAGCATGCGCTCGACGAGGCGGCCATCCGCGAACAGGTCATTCGCTTCCTTCCATGCCGGGTTCTGCTGCCCGACGCGAGTCATCAGCGTTTGCTTGATCTGCTCAAGCTCGCGCGTCATGGGCGTTGCGCCGCGCAGCCCCTTGGACGCCTCGATGAGTTGGTCGAGCTCGAGCTTTGCATCCTGCCATTGACGGAGCGTCGCAATGGGCTGGCCGTTGGGCTCGAGGAGATCGGCCACACGCTGCATGCCCTTGCCGATGTCGCCGGCACGGCCTTGCGAGGCCTGCCGTATGGACGCGATCTCGGCCGAGAGGTTGACCGGCTTCGCCGTTTGCTCGGCGATGTAATAGTACGCCCGCTCAAGCTGGCGGACCTGATCGAGCCGGGCCTCGACGCTTGTTGCGACCGGCGTCCCGGCCGGGCTGATGCTTCCCTTCACGCGACCCGGAGCGACATAGGTTTCGATCGCGGTCGCGACACGGTCGGCCGCTTCGATCTGGCGGGGGACGAGTGTTTCCTGAACGATGGAGCGCGCTTCTCCTGGCATGGACGAGACGCCCTTCATCTTCCAGAGCGTCGACTCGCCGCCGCCCGGCTTGCCGGAGAACCGCATCACCTGATCGACCAGAGTCATCGGCGCTTCGAAGCTCGCCGGAGTGTCGGCCTGGATGCGGGCTGCGAGATCGCCGGGCCTCACCCGATCGCGGGCGAGAGTGCGCATCAAGACGTTGTCGGCCGCTGTGCGTGGCGTCGCCATCTCGTCGGTGGCCTGCAACGCGGGACCGAGGGCACGCCCGATCCTGGCGGCGACGTATCCGCCGGCCCCGCCGAGGGCCGCGCCGAGACCACCATACCCCGCCGCTGTCGCCGCACGGGAGGCCAGGTCATCGCCAACCGTACCCTCTGGATTGCCGCCCGCTCCGAAGCCTTGGACGCCGGACAAGCCAGCCGCCGCGAGCGCGCTGCGCCCCGCCATCTGCAACGGTGTTCTCGCCGCCGCGATGTAGCGCGCGCCACCGGCGGGGGTGAGCATCCACGGGAGAGTGCCGGCAAGTTCGGCCGCGCCGGCCGTCATCGGGTTCTTCTCAGCGAAGGCTGAACGTCGCGCCTGCTCGTCTACGAGCTGCTTCTTGTACTCCGGCGACGGAAATAACGTGTCCTTGATCAGACCCGTTGCCATCCCGACAGGAGTAGACCTTTCGAGCGCCATCAAGGCCGCCCCGGTTCCTCCGTCGATGTTCTGGCCGTGCGTCATCGCCGCCTTGCGGCCGGCCTCGATCTCGTCGTCAAAGCCAAGGGAGAGGCCCTGACGAAGAGAACGGATGACGCCCATCGCCATGCCGACCTTCGGCACCCACTTCGTGCCGTCGAATTCCAGCTCCTCGCCGGTTTTCGGGTTGCGTGCGACGGGCCGGGCCGGGGCCTCCGGCAGCATCTCAGATGGGGTCCCCATCGGGTCGACCGCCACCGGTGCCAGCGGCTCGGCGAGCTTCGCGGCGGCCGCAACCTGCTGCGGGCCGGCCTTGACCCACTGGCGGCCGTCGAACTCGATCATCTCGCCCGTGGTCGGGTTGACGGCGCGAACTGGATCGCTCATTTCACGATCTCAAAGCCGGGAGGAGGAGCGGGCGTGGCGACGCTGATGCCGGGCACCTGGGGAAGCTGAGGCTGGCGGGCCGGCGTCTGCCCCGTCACGCGGGCACGAAGCGCATCAACGTTCCCGGCCTTGAACGCCTCCGCCACGTCAGAGGAGCTGACCCCCTTGGCGATCAGCCCGCCCATCAGGTCGATGGCCTCCTCGAAGAGCTTCAGCTTCTGCCGTCGCGTGTCCAGGTTATCGCCTGGAAGCGGCATGTACTTCTCGGCGACGCGCTTGACCTCGGGCTCGGGGGCTGCTGCGCCGGTGAGGGCGCGCAGGATCGCCTCCGTCCCCGTCGTTACGATGCGATACCCCTGCGCGGCGTCACCGAACCCGCCATAGTGCTGGACGGAGCCGGAGACTATCCCGCCGCGTTTGACGTCGAGAGGGTCGGGCACGACGGGCTTTGTTTTCTCGTCGCCGAGATAGATTCGGGAGAGCTCTGGGAACAACGATTTGGCCTGAGACAGCAGGGCCACGCGCGCCGCTTGCTCCCCCGTCACCTGATCCGCCGGACCGCCGGGCTTCGGTCGCAGACGGCCGGGATTCTGCGGGTCGGGCTCGTACCCCGGCGGCGCCTTCTCCGGCGTCTGCATGACCGGCGTGAACGTGCGCGGGTCGACCAGCGTCTCGCCGGGGCCGAGCTTGATCGGCGGAGCGGCCGGCTTCTCCTGGGCAATCTTCGTCTGCGCCGAGAACAGCCCCGCGTGCGCCCGCGCCATCTCCGTTTGAGCGCGGATGAGGCCCTGCTGCAGCCGAGCTGCCGCGTCGTAGGCATGGGAGCGCGCGAGCTCCCGCCCCTTCACCGGGTCGAGGTATTCAGGCGGGAGCTTGACGCCCGCCCTCTGGTACATCTGGAGCGTCTGCTGCCACTGCTCCGGCGAGGCGTTCTCGGCGAGCTTGCCGACACGCTGCCAGACTTCCATCTCGTGCTGGGCCTGCTTGAGCTGGTGCTCGCCGATCTTAAAGCCGCTGTCGAACTCGCCTGCACCGTACAGCTCCGACTGAGCGCCCTTCGTATCGCCCGCGGCCATTTTCTGACCCGCGGCGACGAGCGCGTTGTCCTTGCGCTGGACGCGGTAATCCTGCTCGCCCTGGCGGTAGGCGTTGATCGCCGCCAACGGGTTGAACTGCTGCGGCTCGGGGAGAGGCTGAGCCAAAATGTTCCAGTTGGCCATGGATCAGATGCCCCAGGAGGTCCACGTATCCCAGCCGCTCGACGGCGCGGCGGCAGGCGCAGCCGGACCCTGGCGGCCTCTGCCGTAGCCGTAGGCCTGCATTCCGGTGTTCATGAACCCGGTCAGGGCATTGATCGGAGCCATGCGGCTCTGCGCTCTGGCCTGTCCCTGTGCGAGGTAGCTGTCGGCAGCCTGATCGCCCTGGCCGGTGTACATCCGGGCCATGTCGCCGCCATAGCCGTATTGCGTGCGGGCCGCCGCGTCGGACGCGCCCTGGCCGGCCTGCATCAGCGGGTTGTAGGCGGCGCGCCGCTGGTTCAGCCAGTCGGTCATGTAGTTGACGCCGTGAGCCTGCAACGCCTTGAGCGTCTGGCCCGACATCAGCATCCCGCGGCTGGCCGCGCTGGCGTCGATCTGACCTCGCCCGCGATCGAGGCCCGCCTGAAACCCTGGACCCTGCGTGCTGGCGTTGATCCAATCCTGTTCCGCCGGCTGGCCGCGAAGACCGATCGACGCCTCGTAGGCCGATCGCGCCTGATCGCCGGACTGGATCAGGGGGTTGTAATACCCCATCGCCTGATCGCGGCCGGTGGTGAGGGCGTTGCGGCCCTGCTCGTAGCCCTGAGCCTGGGCGGCGCGCGCCTGCGCTGCCGCCTGCTCCATGTCCTTGCGGCCCCTCGACGACCCCCACAGACCGCCGAGGCCGGAGAGGGCCGATCCGCCGAGCAGTGCAATCGTAAGCGGGTCCATCAGGGTGTCTCCAAGGCTGCAATCCGCGTCTCGTAGTCGGCGAGGCGGCGAAGCACGTCATTCAGGAAAGCGAGGAACTCCGGCGTGAGCTGTCCGGTTCTCGGATCGGTGATCCTGAGCCCCTGCGGGATGACCGGCGCGCGTGTCGTCACGCTGCGGTGCCTTCAGCCATGGCGTAGATGCCGGCGAGACCGGTTCGCACGTTCGCGCTCATGCTCAATTCCAGCGTGGCCCCGATCGCATCGGTGGCGCCGAGGCGGCGGAAGATCACCTGAGCATTCCGGTTGCCGATGCGGCCGAGCCTCTGCTCCTGATACACCGGCCATGTGTTCCCGCCGTCGCGCGAGAGCCGCAGCATCACGACCGGGTCGGTATCCGTGTCAGCCCCCGTCACCGGAGCGCGGCCGGCGATCATGTTGGCGTAGACGGCCGACATCTTCAGACCGCGCGGGTAGGTGGCCGGTGTCATCGTGCGGACCGACCACACGAGGTCATCGCCGTCATCGTTCGCCACGCTCTGAGAGAGCGTCACGAGGGAGCCGTCGATGCTCGACCCCGCGACGACCGTGTTGTTGAAATCGACGCATGCCGCGATGTTCCAGCGGTCGAACTGCGTCGTCTTCCACTCGGACCAGCCGTAACCGACGTCATAGACCCACGTCCATTCGGCCGATGACATCACGTAATAGGAGTGGCCCTGCTGCGAGAACGTGGTCGCCGTGATCGTGCCCGGATCGACCGAGGCAATCGCCCGCTCGACGGCGTGATGAGAAATGCGCGCCGCGTCGTAGCCGCTGGACCTCACCACCCGGCCGTACCGATCGATCCAGATGAGCGACTGATCGAGCTCGGCGACGGAGCCGGCGGCTTTGCAGCCGATGTCCCGGACCGCGACACGCTGGAATGGCGCGTCCACGTTGCCGGTCAGCCCCCACACTTCGATGGTCGTCTGTCCGAAGAACCACAGCTCAAGCCGATGGGCGAGGCAGCGCAGCGTCTTGTCGGCGTTGTACTCGTTCGAGGCGAAGTCGAGCGCGCCGACGTCAGAGGCATTGATCGCCGACCAGAAGAACCGGCCATCCTGGATCGGGTAAACGAGATACCCGCCGAGGAATGCGACGTCCTGTGGCGGCGGAAGATCGGGGTCTGAGACCTCAGTAAGCGTTCCGCCCTGCAGGATCGTCAGCGACCCGCCGGCCACCATCGCCACCATGGGGATCGACGCCATGTTGCGGGCGAAGCGGACGGGGCCGTCGGCGCTGATGCCGCCGCTCAATTGCGACACCGTCCCATAAATGTTGACGGCGTAGATCTGACGTCCCGCGACCGCATAGAGCGTGTCGTCGATCGAGAAAAGCGCGCGCACACCTCCCGTCGCGCCGGTCAGCGTGGCGAAGCTCGACGCGCCGGGCCGAGGGTAGGCGACCAGCATCGGCTTGCCGTAGAGCGTGGTCTTCTCGACCACAGCGTTGATGAGGCGCGTTGCACCGTCCTCACCGAAGCGGCCGGGGGCGGACTCGGACGGGAAGGGGAGGGGGATCAGAGCCACACGCTCGCCCCGTCCCTGTAGATCAGCGCGCTATCGAGCGTGGCATCGAAGGGCACGACGAAGTGCGCGAGGATCGAGGACCACCCGGCGGCGGCATCGCGTGCCAAAGTCGGCTGGATTTGCACCCCGTACTCTTCGCAGCATGCGAGCGCGAGCATCGCGATCACGCCTGCCCGGTGCTGGTCGCTCGGCCTGGACTTCAACCACACGCTGCCGTCGAACACGGCATAGTCGTTGACTGACCAGCTCGTCACGGAATCGAGCGTCGTCGAGCCGGCCGTCGCGACGCGGTAGACGTAGCCTTTCGTCCCGGTCGACGTGGCAAGAGCCGGGCTGTTCGCCGACGCGTCCCATGTCGACTGGTAGACGAGAGACGGGATCACGGCCCCGTCGAGGGCCACCGGCGGCACGAAGAACTGGAACGTGTCCGTCGTCGCATAGGCACCCTGCTTCAGGATGTCGACGCCGGAGATTTTCCACGCGTCGGTCATCTCGTTGAGGATGTCGAGCGCCGACGCCGCCTGATCGGCGCTCGCTGTCTCCCCGAGGGCGAGAATGCCCGAGCGCCGAAGCGCTCGGGTTATGACGTCGAGGATCGTCGCCACGGATCAGGTGCCGGAGAGGCGCGTGACGAGGCGCGGATCGAGCAGCTTGCGGCCATAGAGAAGATCGAGGCGCCACTTGCTGAGGTCGTTGGTCCCGTCGTAGATCGGGATGACGCGGACGCTCATGTCCTTGTAGCTCTCACGAGCGCCGTTGTAGGCAGCCTGCGGCATCTCCAGAGGCACCATCGCCAGCGCCATCGAATTCTTGTGATAGGCGAGGTTCTGGCGATACGCCGTCGAGGCCGTGCCGAGGAACACGAGGCCGGCGTTGTCGGCCGGGGCCACGTTGACGGTCTGGTGCGGGCCGCTGGTGATGATCGGCGGCGAGATCGTCAGCGTGAGGTTGCCCGAGCCGTCCGACGAGCCGTCCGAGATGACGACGAACTGCTGATCGACCTCAGTGACCGCCTTGGTCTTGGGGTTGACCATCTTCACCTTCGCGCCCGACGTGCCGGCCGCATAGAGCGTGAACACGTCGCCAGCTTTGACGCGAGACGCCGCCGCCGCCGTCCACCCATCGGTGATGAGGGACTGCGTCCAGGCATTCTTGGCCGTGTCGTAGCTGACGTTCTGAGACGCGCCGTTGACGAGAGGCGTGCCGCCGAGAGGGCCGACCGTGTGGGTCGGGAGAACCTGCGACATCCACGTATCAACGCCGCCGATCGACCCGAGGTTGCGGTTGCGATACGCGTCCTTCGCCGCGTCCTGGATGTAGAGAGACGTCTGGCTGCCGAGAAGGCCCCAGTGGTCACTCGGGTGCAGCGAAGCGGCACGGCCATCCATCGGCACAGCCGCAAGATCGAGCCGTTCCGGCGCCTTCGCGAAGTCGGAGAACGAGTCGATCGTATTGCCCGGCGTGCCGACCCAGTGATACGCGCCCCGGTACATCTGGGTGAACACGTCGTTCGCCATGTAGTTGATGATGTTCGACATGGCCGGTTTCATGATGCGCTCGGCCATATCGGAGACCGACAGCGTCAGGTCCGTCGAGTTGAACTGGAAGTCGACGCCGATCTGCTGGTCGATGGTCAGCGTCGTCTTGCCCTCGATGACGTCCTGCGTCGAGAGCGTCGCGCCGGAGCGGACGGTAAAGTCGGCCGGGCGGCGGATCGAAATCGTATCGCCGACCTTGTAGCCGTTCACCTTGTTGGAGAACTCGGACTCGTGAGCCCGATAGAGGGTTTTGAGCACGCCGAGTTCATTTTCGAGGATCGCCAGTGCCGTCTTGGCGACGACCGATGCGGTAAGAGTCGTGTTGGACATTGTCCTTTGCCTTCGTTATCTCCCCCCGGTCTTCTGGAACCACGTGACGAATTCGGCCGTGCTCATCTCCTGAGGTGACTTGATGGCAGGAGAAGAGCCGCCGCCCGACAACGTGGGAACAGGAGCGGGAGCTTGTGACGCCCTGCGCATGGAAGCGGCCGGCGCGAGCCGGGCCTCGATGCGCGCGATTTCTGCGCCCTGACGGTGAGGAGGAAGACCGGCGATGCGCTGTGCTTGAGCCGGGTTTGACGCGAGGAAGTAGCCGACCTCTGGTCCAAGGTCACTTGCCGCGACGAGTTCGGCCGCATGCTCGGACAGGGGGATGTTGTTGAACTTCTCCCAGAAGCCCGGCATCCGGTCGATCCGGTCGTCGACCTTCGCTTTGAACGCGTCTGCCATGGCCTGCGCGGCCTGCTGCTTGGCGTCCTCGGCATCGGCTTTCAGCGTGGCCAGGCTCTCTTGCTTGACCGCCGCTTGCATGCGGGCGAAGTCCTGCTGCTCGACGGGCATGGTGTCGAACCGATGCCGGAGCTCGGTAAGCTCCTTTTCGATCCGCTCTGCCCGACGCTCGGCAATGACTGCCCGCGCCTCGCTTTCCTTGCTCCGCGCGTAGAGCTCATCGTAACGCGTCGACTTTCGCGCGGCCTTGTCGTCAGGGGTGTCCGGTTTGGGCGGCTCGGACGGCGCCGACTTGTCACTTTCGGCCTGCTTCTGATCCTTTGCGGGATCAGCGGCGGGCGGGGGAGAAGCCTCGGGCTTCGGCAGTTCCAACGCAGGCACTTTCGCCGCCTCGGCCGGAGCCGGGGCAGTGGGGACGATCTCGGTCATTGGGTCCTCTCAGGCTACACTCACCCAGGCTGTTGCAGCCCAGGCGGAAGGTCTTGCGGCATGCCGGGCGGGATATCGCCACCGCCCGGCGGGCCGGACATCGGGAACGCCTGCTCCGGCATCGGCCCTTCGGGATGGGGCGGTTCCATGCCTTCCATCATCCCCGGAGGCTCAGGAGCCTCGCCCGGCTGCTCCGGAGGCTGCATCGAAGGAGGGGCGCCGAACATCGCCATGTTCTCCAGCTCGATCTTCTCCGCCTCGGCGGCCAGCTTCCGCGTCGTCTGCTGCGTCTTCTGCAGCTCGGCGATGTCCGGCGGAGGCGGCGGCGGGGGCGGAGCGTCCGGATCGGCGAGAGCCTGCGGCGGCACCATGGCGCGAAGGCGCTTGGCGATCTCTTCCGCGCCGGGCCAGTCGCTGTTCTTGGCGATCAGGTCGGCAATCATCGGAGCGGCGCCGGGCACAACGCGCATGAATTCGAGCATATGCTCGGCGGCCTCGATGCGCTTCGTCGCCGCGCCCTTGCCGATCGTCACGCGAACGTCAAACCGCCCTTGGCTGATGTCGTTGACCAGGATGGGCATGCCGTCCTGTCCCATCACCACCCGGTTGATCGCGACGTTCTGCTGCGTTCCGTCCTCGCCGAGGATGCGGATGATACGTTCGCTGTCGTAGATCTTCGGGATGAGGTCGATCAGGATGCGACCGGCACATTCGAGCGCGCGCTGCAAGTTGTCGATGAAGTGGAAATTCGCCGTCTGGCCCTGGATCTGCCGACGTGCGATGGCCACGCCCGCCGTCTCGTTCGACTTGGCACCGAGCGAAGCATCATAGATGCCCGTCGTGGCCTTCATGTCGTCGCCGGCGAACTGCGCTTCTTGCACCAGCGCGGCTGGATAGGCCGGCGGGGGCTCGCGCTTCGGGCCACCCGGCGCCTGGGGATCGGCCTCGTAGAGGAGATAGGGCTTGTTCGAGTTGTTCGCGCCGTCCCAGAACGCCTTCCACTTGGCGATCATGTTTCCGGTAACGAGCCACGGGTTCTTCGGCTGCAGCGCAATGGCCTCGGCCGTGGCAGTCCGCATGAAATTGTACATCGTCTGAGCGTCGCGGGCGTGTCGGATCACGCCGTACCGATAGGTCCGCTGCTCAAGCGGTGTCTCGCCGCCGACGACGGGGACGATCGGAATATGCTTGCCGGGCCACTCGTTCGGCCCTTCGAGCACCTCTGACCCGCTGACGATGTACTGCTCGACGCGATGACACTCCTGCTTCCGCGTCTTCACGATCCCGACCATCTCGTACATGGCGGGATTGATCCCGGTCGCGTCGACCGTCTCGCCGGCCTTGGTCAGGCCGAGGACTTTGGTGTACGGCACCTTGCGCCAGTATTCGGCGACGCGAACCGTGTCGGCCGTCGACCAGAAGAACGTGCCGGAGTTGACCATGCTCGACGGCTGATCGACGCTCTCCGGTGCCTTGCCGGGCCACTTCGCTTCGAACGCCTTGCGGGGCCACACCTCGACGACTGCCCGCCACATGGCGTCCGAGCGGTCGATCTCGATCGCTGCCGGGTCGTCGTAGACGGAGAGCGGGTTGCGGACCGGGCGGAGCTTGATCTCCTGCTCAAACGCCGAATCGTCCGCATAGTCGGTTTCGATTCGGAACCATCCGATCCCGCAGCCCGTCTGATGCTCGGCGGCCGTGGCGAAGATGTGCGACGCCGACGAGCAATACTGGATATAGCGAATGATGCCGTCGTAGATCTTCGCGAGCGTCGGGTCGGACTCGTCGTCCTCGGGGATGACCTTGATCGAGAGGTCAGACTGTCTGATCTCGTTTGAGACCTGGCGCACGAACTGGCCGAGCCGGTTGAATGTGAGCATCGGCCTGCCGGCCGTGTCGCGCTGGCGGCGGACCGCGTCGGGCCACTGATCACCGGCAAGGAACTGCAGGTCGATCGCCGCCTCGCGTCGGTTATCGCGATCGTGGTCGTGGCTGTCCTGTATCCGCTCGCGGACCTCCTTGACGATCTCCGCCCTGTCCCTCTGAGAGGGCTTGGTCTTCACATCGTCAGCCAAGAGCCGCCCGTTCCCACGTCATCGAATTTGATTTCCACCTTGTTTATCATCGACGGGAAGAGTTCCGTCATTGCCCACACGAGCGCGTCAGTTCTGTCGCCGGTCGTCTCGCCCATGATGCCGAGGGGCGTGAACAGGACCATCTGGTCTTCGAGCTCGGCGAACGCGCCGACGTGAGAAACGCGCCCCTGCTCGTAGAGAGCGCCGATCGGCTCGGCGCGCGTGACCTTGCCTCGCGACGCGTGAACCTCGGCGATCGAGATGCCTTGCCGGACCGACTCGATCGTCTGGCGGACCATGTCGCCGCCTTGGTTGGTCTCGATCACGATCCGATCGGCGCGGTACATATCGTAGCCTGAGACCGCGCGGCGCGCCCATCCGTTGGGCGACAGAGAGCAGGAGAGATCGTCGAGCACGTATCCGCGTCCATCCACTCCAAGGCCGGCGACAATGATGCCCGTCTCTGCCGTCCCCTCGCTCATCGCAGTTTCCTGGCTCTTGCCGGCAGGGTCGATTGCGACGACGACGCGCTGCATGTCGGGGAGCTTGTCACCGCGCTTGCGGCGGGTCTTGTCGAGCATCTCGCGCGTCCAGAGCGCGCCGGGCACGTCGTCGAGAACCTCGGCTTCGAGCTCCTGCCGGCCGAGGCGCGTCCCCTCGTACTTGCTCTTGATCTGAGTGACGAACGAGGAGGCGAGGTTGCCGATGTTGTCGAACGTGCTGCCGCGCGTCGTGACGGTGCGCTGGTCGGCCATCAGCTTCTTGATGAGCGGGATCGGTCGGGGCGTCGTCGTGATGGCCTGTCTCGGATCGTCGCCGAGGCGGAGGCCGAATTGCAGCATGTCCCACGTCTCTTGAGCATAACGCCACTTGGCCAGCTCGTCGCACCAAGCGAGATCGTGTTGCGGGCCGCGAAGCTGATCAGGTTCCGTCGCATTGTAGAGCGTGGCGACGGCGCCATTCGGCCATGTGACGCGACGCTTGCTCGGCTCGTACATCGGGCGGAAGGCCTTCGGGTGCACGCCGAGCAGGCCGCTTTCGCCTTCCACCATCACGTCACGCGCGTCGGCCGCTGTTTCAGCGACCAGGGCAATGCGACTGTGTTTCCCTCGACCGAGCGGCGTGTCGCCCGTCACCATGGACCTGACCCACTCGGCGCCGGTGCGGGTCTTGCCGAAGCCGCGTCCGGCGAGGATGAGCCACGTGAGCCAATCCCCAGCCGGGGCGAGTTGGTTCGGGCGAGCCCAGAACTTCCATGAGTAGAGAAGCGCCGCCTTTGCGCCGTCACTCAGTGTCGCTAGTTCCGCTCGTCGCTGCGGCTCGGGCAGCCGCGCTAGATATTCTGCGGGTGAAATCATCCGCTGAGACGCTTACCTCTTGCTTGATCGGGTTGTCGTCCTTGTCACCGCCGACGTGAGCGACCTTGTCGCGCCAATCTGCGGGGAAGCGACAGCTCACGGACTTTGCCCACACGCCGTTGTTGAACTTGTCCGATGTCATGCCGGTCTGCCCGGCATCTTCCCACCAGCGCTGCTCGAAGATTTTCGCTCGCGTCAATGCGTCGGAAAATTCCGGGTGCGTCCTCTCCCACTCGTAGAGAGTGTCTCTCGTCACGTCGAGTTCGCTAGCGATCCATGTGCGGGACTTGCCGAGCTTGCCCCACTCGACGACGCTCTCGCAGTACTCTGGCTTGTAGAGTGTTGGGCGGCCTGCCATCACTTATGTTCCACGTGCAACTTGGGTTCACGGAGACGATCAATCTCACCTAGTGCCCACTCAAGGCCTTTGACGCACCCGGCGATGCCATACGCCAAGTGGGTCCGCGTGATGTTGTCAGGAGCGATGACATCGGCGAATACCGCTCGTGTCTCGTCATCGATCAACGCGCCGAAAGGCATCGACCTGACAACGAGCGTTTCCGGGCGCACGCCGGCGAATTTTACTCTTGCCATGGCCTCGCGCGCTCTATCTTCCTCGGTCATCTCATCTCCGCGCAGAGTGCAACCTGTGTTCAGCCGAGCGTGTGGCGCGCTGCAGCGCAAGCAACGGCGATCCATCCGAGATCACTGATGCTGGCGCGGATGGGGAGAATGATGTTGAGCCCCTTCGCAGCAGCGATGAGAGCGGCGGAAGCGGCGATGACGCCGAGCGCGAGGCGCAGGGCGTTGATGAGGTTCGGTGTGATCATGATGGGATTGCTCGCTTTGGTGCGAGCGTGCCTAACTCTAGGGTGATTCGTGGCTCATTGGAAGTGGCTTTGTGGCAACAGTAGGGCGGACATCGTCACCAGGGCGTTTAGCCACTGCATATAGTCGGCCCATGCCTGGGTGGCGTGGGGTGCACAACTTGGATAGTCGAAGCGCTTGTGTTCAGCACGATAGTAGCGTTCGGCGGCGTTGTAAAATGGACGCAACGAGGAAGTCGCACCGTCAGGTTTTTCGACGATGAGAGTGTTGGCGCGTTTGCCCGCGCCCGTTGTCGTGCGGCGGGGAAACGATGCGATGAACGCATCGAACGTTTGAAAAGTTTTGGCGGGGACATCGAGATCGGTCAGGAAGTCGATGAACGCGACAAGTAGGCCAGCGGAAAACCGGCGCCCCTCGAAGCCGCGCTGAAAGTCTGCGAACAGTTCATCGGGTGTCATGGTGTGAGGCTCGCCAGCGTCTGGAAGGCGCTGCGGCCGAGATTGACGAATTCGAGTTCACGGTCGGTACCGATGGAGCGGTATCCAACGGCTTCTGCTGCGGCAAGAGTGGAACCGCTGCCAGCAAACGGATCATAGACCACGCCGATGCCAAGCGGCAGCACGGCGCGCACGATTTGGCGCATGAAGCGTTGCGGCTTCAAGGAAGGATGGGGTGCGGCTTTCTTTTCTTTGCCGCGTGTGGGTGAGCACACGATGACGTCTTTGAAAGGTTCGTCGTCGGAGATACGGCGAAGACCACCCGTACCCCAGGTCTTTAGATTATCGGCTACCGTGCCGTCGAACGGCTTGCGAAACATGCCCCACGGTTCCCAGCACGAGCGCGCCATTACGGAGACGTCGGCAAATTCCTTTTCGGCGCCCTTGGGCTTGTCACCGCCCCTCAGGGTTTGCACGAGCCGGATAACTTCGCCCCGCTTTTGAAAGCCCGCCTCTTGGAACGCGTGAAATGTCATCGTCGAAAGAAGCGGGTTCGATGCGATGATGAGATGGCCACCCGGAACCAGAGCGCGCAAGGCGCCGTAGGCGATAGCTGAGAAGAATCCATGGAGCGCTGCGATGTCATCGGGCGATAGAACGGTGAATCGCGGTAGGGGCGCGCGCTTGGCGCCATCGAAAGAGGGCGGAATGCGCCAGACGCCGCCCTTGCCGCTCTTACGCTTGAAGTTGTTCTTGTCGTCGTACTCGATCAGACCGTAGGGCGGGTCTGTGACGACTGCGTGGATGCTATTCGGAGGCAGTTCAGAGAGAAAATGCACGGCATCGTCGAGGACATAAGTGGCGCGGTCTGACAGATGAAAGCGGATTTGGTCGCCCTGCTCGCGCAAGCGTTGCCAGTTTTCATCGTTGGTCTGAGTGAGCCTATCTCGCCACGTTGGTTCTGGTATCTTCTTGCGGCCTTTGGCCTTGGTAGGCTTTTCCGACGCGATCCGCTGTTGTTGCATGTGTTGTCCCCGAAGCCGCCTCGAACGCGGCGCATGTTTGTGCGCAGCTTAGCGCAACCTAGAAATTGTTGAATGGTGCACGTTGAGGTCGCGCGCGACCGCGCGGCAGCTTTCGCCGCGAGCGAGGTCGTGGCGTGCCTTGGTCATCTGGTGGTCAGTCAACTTCGGCTTGCGGCCGAGCCGCACGCCTTTCTTGCGCGCGAGCTTCCGGCCGTCGGCGGCGCGCTTCACGATGCGCTCGCGTTCGTCTTCCGCCAGTGCCGACAGGAAAGCGAGGAAGCCCTGGCCGATCTTGGTGGTGAGGTCGAGCTCCTTCTCTTGGGGTGTAGTGGAATAGCCAGAAGGACGCGGCGTGGAGCAGCGTCCATGGGCGCATGGCATCAATCAGTTTCCTTTCGTAGGCAGCATCCATGTTCCCGGCCTTTCTTGTTGCGAACTCAACGCACCAGTTCGGGGTTGTCCTTGGTCATGTGGTGCAGCCACTTCGACCAGCCCTTTTGCCGGGCGTCGTAGGCGTTGCTGGCGCGGAAGTTGTCGTAGAAGTTGCCCGGCCCGTGGAATTCCCAGTTGTCGCGACCATAGCAGTACACCCAGGCGTCTTTGCGGAGGTTGATGTCCGGGCGAAACGCCTTCACGTCCTTGTGGACGAGAGACAGCAGGTGCCGGCAGAACGTCACATCCAGTGCGGATTGCTCGGCGGGGGTCATAGCTCGGCCTTTCGTTGTCGCTGTTGTTGGTACCTGGCCGGCTTTGAGGGAGGCACCGTCGCCGGTGCGCTCGAGCGGGGCGGCCTAGACGCGCCCCTGGCTAGGTTCTCGGACACTCACGGGCAGCGGTTGCGTCGGCCAACGTACCCATCGTGCTCCCCGATC
>CAZFBZ010000016.1:0-27318 GCA_964517345.1 uncultured Candidatus Peribacteria bacterium
AGCCGTAGAAAGGAGTCCGGGGGCTGTCGTACTTGTACGATAGCCCCCAACTCTGCATGCCCAAAAACCGGAAACCGGCGTTGTTGCAGAAAGGGTGAAAATGTCCTCTTTTAAGAGCTTTTGGAGCTTCCCTCTGCTACTCTGTCGCGGATGTCTTTGAGCGCCATCGTCGGGTTCGGCAGGTACCTGCCGCGTCTCCGCCTCCCCACTTCCGCCATCGCGGAACACTGGAAGCAGGATGCCGCAACCATCGCCTCCACCCTCGGCATCGAGGAGAAGACCGTCCCCGATCGCGGAGAGGACAGTTTCACCATGGCCTTCGAGGCCGGACGCCAGGCCATCGAGATGGCGGGCATTCAGTCCTCCGAAATCTCCGCCGTCTTCGTCGGCTCCGAGAGCCACCCCTACGCCGTCAAACCCACCAGCGCGATGCTCGCGTCCGCACTGGAGCTGCATCCGTTCTCGCACTGCGCGGACCTCGAGTTCGCCTGCAAGGCGGGCACCGCCGGACTGCAGATCGTCGATGCGTTCGTGCGCTGCGGACAGGTGCAGTACGGCATGGCCGTCGGCACGGACACCGCGCAATCCCGTCCCGGCGACGCACTGGAATACACCGCCGCCGCAGGAGCCGCCGCGCTGATCGTGGGGCCTGCCACTGCCAAAAACGCGCTGTGCCGCATTGATAAAACGCTGTCCTTCACCACCGACACGCCCGACTTCTGGCGTGCCTCCGACGAGCGCTATCCGCGCCACGCGGGACGCTTCACCGGCGAGCCCGGCTACTTCCGCCACGTGCGCGAGACGCTCCAAGGCATGCTCGCGCTGGGGAACCTGAAGCCCACGGACCCAACGCACGTCATCCTCCATATGCCGAACGCCAAGTTCCCGACACAGATCGCCAAGAAGTTCGGCTTCACCAAAGAGCAGATGAAGCACGGCTTCGTCGTTCCAAAGATCGGCAATACGTACAGCGCCTGCTCCCCTCTCGGTCTCACGGAAGTTCTGCAGCACGCCAGGAAAGACGAGACGATCCTGCTCGTGTCCTACGGATCCGGCGCAGGCTGTGATGCGTTCCTGATGACGATGCTCAAGGACGGCGTTGCACTCCCCAAAGACGAACGTCCGCTGACGCGCCTCTCCTACGCCCAGTACCTGGAACATTCCGGCTCTCTCGCCGCATAACCCATGCAAGTTCCTATTCATCTCATCGGCTCGGGACAGACGCGCTTCGGCGAGTGGTGGGACAAAGGCGTGCGCGAACTGATGGAAGAGTCTGTTGATGCGGCTATCGCCTCTTCGCCATGCACAGCGCTGGATATCGATTTGATCGTCGTCGCGAACATGCTTGCCGAAGTGACCAACGGGCAGGCGCATCTGGGATCGATGGCCTCCACGCTCCTGCCGCACCATCCGCCCGCGCTGCGCGTCGAATCGGCCTGCGGCTCCGGCGCCTTCGCGCTCCACACCGCCTGCGCGATGCTGGAGAGCGGCCGCGCGCGCAACGTGCTGGTGATCGGTGTCGAGAAGATGACCGATGTTTCCGTGGATGACGTTGCCTCCGGCCTGATGGGCGCGGGTGACGCGGAGGAAGACCGCCCCGCGGGCCTCACGTTCCCCGGCATCTTCGGCCTGATCGCGCGCCGCTACATGCACGAGTACGGACTGAAGCGCGAGGATCTGAGTCTCGTCAGCGCCGTCCACCACAAGCACGGCACCGAGAATCCGTTCGCGCAGTTCCGCACCGCCATCCCCGCCGAGACGATCTCCAAGAGCCCGCTCATCGCCGATCCGCTGCGCCTGCTGGACTGCTCGCCGATCAGTGACGGCGCGGCGGCGTGCATTCTCTCGACCGAGCACGTCAGCCCGCTGCGCCTCGCGGCCTCGCAGATCGCCACCGACACCTTGAGCATCGCCAAGCGCGCGTCGCTCACGTCGTTCTCGGCCACCAAGGATGCAGCCACACATGCGCTGCAGGAAGCCGAAATCGGCATCCAGGACATCCGGTTCCTGGAGACGCACGACTGCTTCTCCATCGCCGCGCTCATTAACCTGGAAGACCTCGGGTTCGCCGAGCCGGGACAGGGCATCCGCATCTACAAAGACCTCCACGACAACCCCGCGATGTCTCCCGTGTCCGTGAACCGCTCCGGCGGACTGAAGGCGTGCGGCCACCCGGTCGCCGCGACGGGCATCAAGCAGCTCGTCGACCTCGGTAAGCAACTGACGGCCTCCGGCCAGAAGTGGGGCATGACCCACAACTTCGGCGGCGCCTGCGCCACGTGCGGCGTCCATATTCTCGAACACCTCCCCGCCTGACCATGATCGACTCCTCCCCCATCGCCGCCCGCGCTCAGGCACGTCAGCACGCCCGCATGCAGGAAGGAACCGTTGTCTCCTACACGACGCTCACGCATCCACCCGCGGAGTTCGGTCCGTTCCCGCGCCAGATCGCGCTGATCGAACTGCGCGACGGCAGCCGCGTGCTCGCCCCGCTTCTCAGCGACGCGCCTGCCATCGGCATGCACGTCCGCCCGCGCATGCGCCTCTCGGCCGTCAACGGCCAGTCGCTGCGCCTGTACGATGTCGCCTACGAGGAGACTGTGCGTGTTCGCGTTCCGGAAGCCACGTTCCCGGGATTCATCCTCGCGCTCACCGGCCCCTCCGGCGTCGGCAAATCGACCGTCTCGCGCCTGCTCATCCGCATGGTCGCCGACTACGCCGAGAGCGTCCCGATGACGACGACTGCGCCCCGCTCGCAACGCGAGCACGGCGAAGAGCGCCATGTCAGCAAAGAGAAATTTCAGAGCGCGATCGAGTCCGGAGACATGGTGGCGATGACCCAGCGCATCGACGAATCCGGCGACAAGCACTGGTACGGCTATCGCGCCGCGGACATGGAAACGATACGCGCCAAGGGCAAGCTGCCCGTCGTGACGACAGACATGCTCCTGCTTCGCCAGCTGTCCGAGAAATTCGGACGCAAAGCGATTCTGTCCTTCGGCCTGCTGCCTCCGGGCAAGGGCAAGCGCGCGATGCTCAGTCATCTGCTGCGCAGACTGCGCGAGACGGGACGCGGAACCGAGGAATGGATCGCACAGCGCATCAACGGCGCGGCGAAGGATCTGCAACTGCTGCGCACCCATGCCGAGCTCTTCGACCGCATCCTGGTGAACGACGATGCCGACGCCGTGGCGGAGATTCTGCGAAAACAGGTTCCCGGCTCTAATCAGGCTTAAAAAACCCGTTTTCTCCATTCTTTCATTCCCGCTATGACTACCCGCCTCCGTCTCGTCTCCGCAGCGTGCGCCTTCGCCATGCTCTGTCAGTTCGCTGCCGCGGCCTCCGATCCGGTGCAGACAATCAGCATCAACACCCTCCTCACACAGCAGGGCATCAAGGATCCGCTGCGCAACCTGAGTGCCATGGTCGCGGATGAGAGTGGCACGCATACGGCCTTCTACTTTGTGGATGGCAAAGGTCGCTACACGCTCTACAAGGACGGAAAAAAACTGCGCTCGAACAAGGGCGCGAAGACCTACAGCGTCCCGCCGATCTTTTTCTTCACGAAGACTGGCCAGCTCGTCTACAGCTTCGGCAAGAGCGATCTGTGGATCGACGGAAAAAAAATCTCCACAGCGAGCACGCGGAATAATTATCTCCAGAGCGTCGAGACGGCGATTGAGCACGCCGGCGCCATTTACTACCCCACGGACCAGGCAGTGATGGCCTACGACCTCAAGTCCGGCAAGCGCGCACGACTCTACGATCATCCGGGGAAGACAATCATCCTGCTGCGCATGCAGAACGGACACGCATACTACACACTGAGAGAGGACACGGGCATTCATCTCTACAAGGACGGAAAGCCTCTTGTGACCACAGAAGTCGATAATCCCTGGAATTTCCAGATCACCGCTACTGGTGACGTCTACACGTTTGGCCGCACGTCCGATGACCGCTACACGGTGCTGAAAAACGGCCAGGTGATTTTCACAGAGAAGGGTCTCGGCGGCTTCTTCTTCGAGGAATCCGGCGCGACACCGGCCGTCTGGCACGTCGGCTATGTCCTGGTATCGGCGGGTGACGCGGACGTGAGTCTGTACCGCAACGGAACGCTCGCCAAAACAGCATCGCTCGGCAACATCGAAGGATTCATGGCGTTCCAGAACGGGCACTACGCCGCCCGGGCGGTGTCGCGCGGATCGACTCCGGAAAACATGGGCTTCCTGTACGACGGAAACTTCGCCGGAGAACTCTTCCCCTTCGGGGACAAGAAAGACTTCCAGGGAGTACAGTTCGCCGCGGATAACTCTGCCTACATGCGCAACTGGAAAGACGGGCGGTGGCTGCTCTATCGCAACGGCACGCCGATCCTCAAGGACACGTTCCAGCATGTCTGGTTCTTCCGCGTGGTCAACGGCACCGTGCGCGCCTATGGCACCAGCCTCTGACTCAGAGGCCAGGACAGACGCCTCTGAGGGCCTCCAATGCCGGATCTGCCTGATGCTTGAGGTAGTGCGCGGCGAAGAGTGATGCCAGCTTCTGGGCGGCCTCCGCGTGCTTTGCGGGATCGGCCCATGTCGACGCGGGATTGAGCAGAGCGGGATCGACACCCGGGCAGGTTTTGGGAACGAGCAGATGGAACAACGGATCCTCGCGGTACGTCACATCTTTGAGATCGCCCGAAAGCGCTGCATCGACGATGGCGCGCGTCACATCGATGTCCATGCGCTTCCCGGTTCCGACCGGTCCGCCGGTCCAGCCGGTGTTGATGAGATACACGTCCGCACCGCTCTCGCGCACTCGCTCGCCAAAGAGCGACAGGTAATCGACTGAACTGCGCGTCATGAACGGACCGCCGAAGAACCGCGAGAAGGTCGGTACCGGCGAGAGTACTCCAGCCTCGGTGCCGGCGAGCTTGCTGGTGTATCCGAGGAAGAACCACAGCATCGCCTGTGCCATCGGCAGCCGGGCGATCGGGGGCAGTACGCCCGAGGCATCCGCCGTGAGGAAAACGACCGTGCGTGGCTGTCCGCCACGTGCCGATGGTTTGGCTGTACGAAGAGCCGAAAGCCGATATGCGGCGCGAGAGTTTTCGGTGAGGCGCGCGTCATCCAGGTCAATATCACCATCAGGAAAGACGAGCGCGTTTTCGATGATCACGCCGTTCTCGGCCACGGGCTTCCGGGCGAAAACAGCGGAGTGAATATCGGGCTCTTTGCGCAGCGAGAGGTGGATGAGTTTCGCGTAGCACCCGTTCTCCATGTTGGCGACGCCGTCGCGCATCCAGAGATGCTCGTCGTCGCCGATAAGCGAGCGGTTCGGAGCGGCGGAGAGCGTCGTCTTCCCGGTGCCCGAGAGTCCGAGGAACAGGTGGACATCGCCCCGGGCGTCCTCCGTTGCCGAACAGTGAAGCGGCAGGACGCCCTCGGGCGGAAGCAGATGGTTCATCACGGTGAAGGCGAGTTTTTTCACTGCACCGCAGTACGGCGTTCCGTAGACGACGCCGAGGCGGCGGCGCATGTCCATTGCGATGGCCATATCCACGGTGCGTCCGTTCTCGCTGCGCAGCACCCCGTTATAGTTGCGTGTGTCGATACGGTCATAGGGCAAAACCAGCAGCGTGAAGCCACGATCCCGGAAGGCGCTTTCCTCCAGATGTTCGGGGAGCGGACGGAAGAGCGTGTCGGTGAAGAGTGCGGTGAGCGCCCGGTTGGTGACGGTCCGCACGGGCAGCGTGTACCGCGGGTCTGCGCCGACGCAGCGGTCGGTGATGTACAGGCGCCCGCGGATGCGCAGCGTGTCGAGCGCGTCGCGGAACAGGCGGTCGAAGGTGTCGGGCGTCATCGGGTTGTTGTTCGTCTGCGTCCAGTCGAGTCCTTCGTCCTCCTCATGCCGCACCGCGTAGGTATCTTTGGGGATTCGCCCCGTGCATCCGGCACGGTGCCACACGGCGAGCGCTCCGGTCCGCGTTTCCAGCGCCTCACGGTACCGCAGAATGTCCTCAATCAGGACCGATCGGACGGGGTTGAAACGCAGGCGGCGGTGCGACCGCAGGCGGCGGTCAAACAGGTCGGCGAAGGGACTCATGCGGTGAAGGATGGGAAACAAAACTGTCCGCAGCCTAGAGAGCAAACGCGGGCTCAGGGTCCGGGAAAGGCAATGAAACACGGACGGCTGGAGCGGCGCCTGTTGCGAACGGCAAAATCTGAGGGCCCGGAAGTGCCGGGCGGCGTGACCGGGGAAATATTGACACGTGAGTTTTCTATGTCGGCGTATACCCCCAAAGGATGGCCCGGAGCGGCTTTTTAGGCTATAATCAGAAGATTCTTTTCTCAGGAGTCACACACAAAAATCCACACTCATGTCACTGCACACACTCATGTTCGGATGGGAGTACCCCCCGAAGCACTCGGGAGGGCTCGGAGTGGCATGCCAGGGCCTCGTCCGGGGACTGCTCGCAAACGGTGTCCGCGTGACGCTCGTGTTGCCGAGTGCGGACGTGGAATCGGAGGGGAATTTGGATGTGCGCTTCCCGACGCGCGACATGATCGCGACCGTCCGGGTGCCGAGCGATATCCAGCCGTATGAAGGTTTTCAGATGTACGCCACGCGCACGCTGACCTCAGCGTCGCCGGATGGTGTCCGTGATCTGTACGGTCCGGATCTGGGCCAATCCGTCGAGCGCTTCACCGCGCTCGCGGTTCAGATGACCCGCGACGTCTGCCCGGACGTGGTGCACTGCCACGACTGGATGACCTACGAAGCCGGCATCCGCGCTGCGGCGCATCACGATAAGCCGCTTGTCGCGCACATCCACGCCACAGAACTCGATCGCACGGATTTCCATCCCAACGAGTGGATCGCCGGCCGCGAGCGCATGGGCCTGCTCCGCGCCGACAAGATCGTCGCGGTCAGCAACTACACCAAAAACCTCCTGACGGCCCACTACGGCATCCCTGCCGACAAGATCGCGGTCGTGCATAACGGCCATGACCGGTCGGCGATCGCGCAGCAGCCGACGCTGCTCTCGCAGTACGGCGGCACCAAGCGTCCGCTCGTGCTGTTCCTCGGCCGCCTCACGACGCAGAAAAACCCGTGGCAGTTCCTGGAGATCGCGGCGAAGGTGCACAAATACCGACCCGATGCACAGTTCGTCATGGCCGGCGAGGGGCCGCTGCTGCCGGGCCTGATCGAGCATGCATGCGACCTGAACCTGCAGGACTCCGTAATCTTCACCGGCAAAGTCAGCCGCAAGGAGGCCGAGTCGCTCTACCGGGAGGCTGACTGCTTCGTGATGCCATCTCTCAGCGAGCCGTTCGGACTCGTGGCACTGGAAGCGATCTCGCACGGCACGCCGGTGATCCTCTCCCGCCAGTCCGGCGTCGCCGAAGTCGTCGACCACGCGTTCAAAGTCGACTTCTGGGACGGCGACAAGATGGCCGACTGCATCATCACGGTATTGCGCGATCCGGCCCTTGCCGAGCAACTCACCGCCGAAGCCCCCCGCGTCCTCCAGCGCCTCACCTGGGCCAACCAGGCGGGGCATATTGAATCCGTCTACCGCGACATCATCCAGGCCTGATCCCCTCTTCCGTCTTTTCCTCCCCGTTCTCATGGCTCCGCTCATCTCGTTCTACTTCCAGGTTCACCAGCCGTACCGCCTGCGCGATCTGCGCGTGACGGAGATCGGACGCGGCGACGAACCGATGTACTTCGATGACGAGCGCAACCGCTCGATCTTCCGCAAGGTCGCCGAGAAGTGCTACCTGCCCGCCAACGCGCTGATGCTGGAGCTGCTCGGACGCCACCCGGACTTCGCCATCAGCTACTCGCTGTCCGGAGTCTTCCTGGACCAGTGCCGCGAGTGGGGCCCGGACGTGCTGGAATCCTTCCGCAAGCTCGCCGAAACCGGACGCGTGGAATTCCTCGCGGAGACGTATTACCACTCGCTCTCCAGCCTCAAGTCGCTCCCCGAGTTCTGTGCGCAGGTCGGCAAACACGTGGGGACGATCCAGGAACTCTTCGGCGTCACGCCGACGACGTTCCGCAACACCGAGCTCATCTACCGCAACGAAATCGCGCACGTCGCCCGGCTCATGGGCTTCACGGGCATCCTCGCCGAAGGCGCCGACCGCCTGCTCCAGGGCCGCAGCCCCAACGAGCCGTTCGTCCCGCCGACGTTCCGTCTTTCCCGCGGCGCCGAGCGCACCATCGCCGCCCTGCGCCCCCTCCCCGAGCGCGCGAACAACATCCATGTGCTCCTCAAGAACTACCGCCTGAGCGACGACGTCGCGTTCCGTTTCTCGGACAAATCGTGGCTCGGTTTTCCGCTCCACGCGGACATTTTCACGGACTGGCTGACCGGCAGCGGCGGCCACTGCGTGAACCTCTTCATGGACTACGAGACATTCGGCGAGCACCAGTGGGCCGACACCGGCATCTTCGATTTCCTCCGCGCCCTCCCCGCCCTGTGGCAGCAGCGCGGCATCCGCTGCGCGACGCCATCGCAGGTCATCGAGTCCTGGGAACGCGAGGTCACGCAGCAATACGATGCGCATCATTATCTGTCCTGGGCCGACTCCGAGCGCGATCTCTCCGCCTGGCTCGGCAACCGCATCCAGAACTCGTCGCTCGACGCGCTCTACGCGCTGGAGGCCGACGTGAAGGCCACCGGTGACGCGAACCTGATCGAAACGTGGCGCAAACTCCAGACGTCCGACCACTTCTACTACATGTCGACGAAGTTCTGGAGCGACGGAGATGTGCACAAGTACTTCAGCCCCTACGATTCGCCCTACGAGGCCTACCGCCGCTTCAGTCACGCCGTGCATGACCTGCGCTCGCGCGTGTCGGGCCAGTCTTCTTCTCCTAACGCTTAAGCCCCATGCCCCGCTCCCTCGTCTTCGGCAACGGCCGGATGCTCGCGACCTTCGATGAGCATCTCCAGCTCCGGGACTTCTACTATCCCTACGTGGGCATGGAAGACCAGACGACCTATGGCCACGTGCACCGCGTGGGCGTGATGGTGATGGGCAAAGGCTTCTCGTGGTGGGGCGACGGCAGCTGGACCGCGACCGCGCGGTACGAGGCGGACTCGCTCACGGGCGACTCGCTGATGCAGAACGACAACCTGAACATCGCGATCCGCGTCCGCGATTACGTGCACCCGGTCCACAACGTCCTCATGCGCCACTTCTTCGTGCGCAGCCTGGATGGCCAACGCAAAGAGGTGCGCCTGTTCTTCAACCATGACTTCCATATCTACGGCGACAAGCAGAAGGACACGGCGTTCTATGAGCCGTACACGAACAGCATGATCCACTACCGCCAAAACCGGTACTTCCTCATCGGCGGCGAGACGGACCGCCCGACGGAGTGCTACAACGGAGCCGCAGCGGGCCGCTACGCCTCGGTGCTGCGCAGCCGCGAGAGCCTCAAAACCTGCGGCATCTCCTCGTATTCCACGGGAAAATCCGACTACCGCGGCCTGGAAGGCACGTGGAGGGACGCCGAAGACGGTGAACTCTCGCGCCACCCGATCGAGCAGGGCTCGGTGGACTCCACCGTCGCGCTGCACTGCATCGCCGAAGGCGAAAAAGAGACCGAAGTGGTCCTCTGGACGTGCGTCGGCAAGAATCTGGATGAAGTCCTGCACCTGCAGCAGACGGTTCTGCAGGAAACGCCCGAGCGCCTCCACCGCAACTGCAAAAACTACTGGAAAAGCTGGGTCCACAAGATCCCCCGGAGCTTCGGCACGCTCGGACCCGAACTCGTCGACCTATTCCACAGAAGTCTCCTGACGATCCGCACACATGTCGACGCGCGCGGCGGCATCGTGGCAGCGGCAGACTCGGACATCATGGCCTTCAACCGCGACACCTACACCTACGTGTGGCCGCGCGACGGCGCCTTCGTGTCGCTCGCGCTGGATAAAGCCGGCTACGGCGAGGTGACGCGAAATTTCTTCCAGTTCTGCGCGCGCATCCAGATGCCGGACGGCTACCTGCTGCACAAGTACAACCCGGACGGCTCGCCCGGCTCCTCGTGGCACGCCTGGTTCCGCGACGGCGAGGCCCAATTGCCGATCCAGGAGGACGAGACGGCAATGGTGGTCTATGCCATCTGGAAGCACTTCGAGATCCAGCAGGATTTTGAGATGCTGCAGGACTTGTTTGAGAACTTCGTGAAGAAAGCCGCCCAGTTCATGGTGGAATTCCGCGAGGAGAAGACGGGTCTGCCGCTCCCCAGCTACGACCCGTGGGAAGAGCAGCGCGGCATCTTCACCTACACCACCTGTTGCACGATCGCCGGCCTCCACGCGGCCGCGCGCATCGCCCACATCCTGGGCCATCACCGTCATTCCGAACAGTACCAGGGCGTCGCGGATGCGATGCGCCAGGCGCTGCTGTTCCACCTGTACGACGAGAACGAGAAACGCTTCGTCAAATGCATCCGCCGCAAGGACGGCGAGACGATTGACCGCGACCTGACACCGGACGCCAGCATCTCCGTGGTCTGGACGCTCGACGTGCTGCCCCCGGACGACCCGCGCGTCGTCTCGACGATGACGCAGCTCGGCAGGCGGCTCGCGGTGAAGACCGCCGTCGGCGGCCTCGCGCGCTATCCGGACGACCACTACCAGGAAGTCGTCCCCGTCTCCGCCGACATTCCGGGCAACCCGTGGATCATCACGACCCTCTGGTACGCCCAGTGGAAGATCGCGCTCGCGCAGACGCCCGTGGATCTGGAGGAAGCCCGCAAGATGCTCGAATGGGCCCATCGTTACGCCACACCAGCCGGCCTGCTGCCCGAGCAGCTGCACCCGCTGACGGGCGCGCCCCTTTCCGTCGCGCCGCTCACCTGGAGCCACGCCACATACGTGGACACGATCCTGCGCTACCTGGATAAGGAGAAAGAGATCATCGGACAACAGATGTACAAAATGGTCAGCGGCCAATGAGGACGCGCGTGCGGCGGATGCTATACTGATCCCCGATGCGTCTTCTGCTGCGCGCAACGGCTGTCTCCGCGGGTCTGTTCTGCCTCGCTCCGCTGTGTTTTGCGGCATCGGGACAGACGGTGCAGTCCGGCTCGGGAACGCAGATGACGGGAAGCGGGGCGAGTTCGTCGACACCGAAGGGGCCGGAGGAGGACACATCGCTGGTCTCCGAACGCGCATCGCGCCTGAAAGGCTTTCCCGAGGCCGTCAAAGCCTGGACGACGCCCGATACGCAGTTCCGTGAGAAAGCCGCAGCATACGCGCGCAAGCGTGCGGAATTGCGCGCGGAATGCCGCGATGACCTGCGTCGTGCCAACCGCGACACGCTGATGACGGCGCTGTTGCGCTGCTACAAGAATGACCTCGTGTTGGAGCGGGACTATCTGGAGAAACGCCGCGCGTGGCTGGAAGCGCTTCCGGGCATCACCAAGCAAATGCGCGCGACGGTGCTCAGCCGCCTGGATCTGCTGGCCGACGCGATCGACACGATCGTCTACGCCATCGATCACCGCGTGTACGCCACCCAGGATGACCTCGTCGAGGCCCGCCGCAACCTGCTCACGCGCTATCGCCTGCCATTCTGGGAATCCGTGACGCTCGCGCGCGCCGACCGCGCTCTGACCTGGATTGCCCGCGTGATCGCGCTGACGGATGCCGTGCGCACGGAGGACGTGACGATCACGGGCGGGGAACGCGCTGAGTGGCTGGACGCGCGCCGCTGCCTGACCGAGCGTGAAACGGAACTGAAAACCCTGCTGCTCGGCGAGAGCGAGGGTGACAAAACCGTTTCTGAAGCCGTCTCGGATATCCGGTTCTGTCTGGATGACCTGCAGACGGTGCCCCGTGCCGCATCGCCGGCCACCGGATCGGGTGCAGTGAAAACCGGCAGCGGGAGTGGCGCGTAATGACCCGACCCGGGGTATACTGAGACCCTCATGAACGAGCACTTCCGCCACCGCATCGAACGCACCGCCAACAAGCATTCGCGCGCGGTCTACCGCGACGACACGATCGTCATCCGGCTGGCCCGGAACCTGAGCGCCCGGGAGGAGCAGGAGCACATCGACGCGCTACTCAAGCGCATGACATCGATTGTTTTGCGCGAACGCAAGCGCACAATCATCGATCCCTTCCGCCCCCTGCTGGAGGGCGAGCAGTCACTGAGAATCACCCTCGCCTCCGGCCAGGCATACACATTCACGCTGGTCGCGGGTGATCGTCTGCGCGCTGCGCGCGTCACTGACGGCTGGCGCATCGAACTCGCCCCCCGCACGCGGCGCCGCCAGCTGCATCGTTTCCTGTGGACGCTCCTCGGGGATCTGGAACACGACTCTCTGGAACAGCTCGTGCAGGAGATCGACGCGGAGACCTTCGGCTTCGGCATCACGGGCCTGCGCGTAGGATATGCATCTTCGCAGTGGGGCAGCTGTTCGGTGCGTGGCGAAATCATGCTCAATGCCGTTCTCTTGCTGCTTCCCCGGGAACTCCTGCGCTACGTAGTGATCCACGAACTGGCTCACCGCAGAGTACGCAATCACTCGCCCGCCTACTGGCGCGTCGTCGCGTCGGTTCTTCCCGGATATGCGGCGCTCCGCAGGGCATTGTCACAATACCGCATTTGTTCGTTATGAGAGCCAGAAGCGATGTACACTATTGGTACTTTTCCCCTCCACGCATGACGTTTCGTGACGGCGATGACGACAAGAAGAACGGCAAGGACAACGGCGAACCTGCGGGACCCAGTGATTTAGAGATCCCGGATGGGCTGGGGACGATCCTGGGCTCGGAGCATGATGAGGATGTGAATAAGAAGCTGCTTTGAGCTCTTTGGTGTCCCTCGTTACGATACTGCTTTGCAGTTTCTAGTCGGGATGACATATTTTTGTCTTTTTTTGTCATGGTGAGCGTAGTCGAACCACGACAAAAAACAGTCGCCCTTCGACTACACTCAGGATGACATATCAAACGGAAACGGCGCTCCCGCCTTCCGGCATAATTCGCCGAACAGATAGACGGGCAAGCCGACGATGCCCGTCCAGTCGCCCTCGATGTGACTGATGAGCAGTTGCCCCGGTCCGTCGATCTGGAAGCCGCCGGAACGCCCTTCCCAGAGCCCGGTATCGATCCACCAGTCGGTCTCGGTTGTGCTGAGCGGCTTGAACGTGACCGACGACGAGGACAGGCCGTCGTACTCCTTGCCATCCGGATCGATCAGGCAGAGCCCGGAATGCACGACGCACGTCGTCCCGGCATGCAGACCGATCATCCGCCGGGCGTCGGCGGCGTCGACGGGCTTCTCCAGCAACGTGCCGTCGTCCGCGACCACGAGCGTATCGCTGCCCAGCACCCAACGGCCCTTCTTATGCGCAGCCACGTCGCGGGCCTTGAGCACCGAGAGCATCCGCGCGCGCTTGGCCGGATCGCGCTCGGGACAATCCGCCTCCTGGACGCGGCTCGGTATCACGTCGAATTCGACCTCCAGACCGGCAAGAAGCTCCTTTCTTTGCGGGCTGCCCGACGCGAGGATGAGGGAATGCGGCATGGCGGAGATCACCGCAGGCCGGTAGCGGTCCGGACGCGCTCCATCGTCGCCCTGGCCACAACGGATGCCTTCGCCGCACCGTCGAGCATGATCCGTTCGATCTTCGCGGGATCTTTAGCCAGTGTCTCGCGCTTTGCGCGCATGTCCGCGAACACGTCCATATACGTTTCCAGCAGCTTCTTCTTGGCCTCGCCGTAGGGCAGGCCGTTCCTGTATTCCGAGGCCAGCGCCTCACGTTCTTTATCCGTCAGGAACAATTTATGGATCTGGAAGATCGGACACGTGGCCGGATCCTTCGGATCATTCATGCCGCGCGAATCGGTGACGATGCCCATAATCGCCTTCTTCGTGTCCTTCTCGGATCCGAACAACGGGATCGTGTTGCCATAGCTCTTGCTCATCTTCTGGCCGTCCGTGCCGGGGACGATCGCGGTGTCCTCGCGAATGAGCGGCTCGGGGACCGTCAGCGTCTCGCCGAACTCATTATTGAACTTGATCGCGATGTCGCGCGTCATCTCCAGGTGCTGCTTCTGGTCTTTGCCGACAGGCACAAGATTGGCATCGTACAGCAGAATATCGGCTGCCATCAGCACCGGATACGTGAAGAGCCCGGCGGACGCCGCGATCCCCTTCTCCACTTTCTCTTTGTAGCTGACCGCGCGCTCCAGGAGTCCCATCGGCGTCACCGTGGAGAGGATCCACATGAGTTCGGTGTGCTCCGGGATATCCGACTGGAAGTACAGCACCGCCTTGTCCGGATCGAAGCCGCAGGCGAGGTAATCGAGGATGACGTTGCGACGAAATTCGCGCAGCTGCCCGGCGTCACGGATGGTCGTGAGCGCATGCAGATCGGCGATAAAGTAGTAGCTCTGCTCTGCCTTGCCGACGTACTCCAGATTCGGCTTGATGGACCCGAAGTAGTTGCCGAGGTGGAGCTGACCCGATGGCTGGATTCCTGACAAAACCCTCATTTCTCAGGGAAAATACACTGTCATCGTGAACCTGTCGAACCGCTGCCGGTCGCTGGAGCTCAGCGCGGCGCGTGACGGCGCCCCATCCGTGGATCGTCTTCGCCGGCGGCTTTCAGCTTCTTGAGGATATCCAGGAACGTGGGCGGCATCGGCGATTCGATCCTCACCGTCTGCCCCGTGAACGGATGCGGAAATGTGACGGCAAACGCATGCAGGAAGAACCGTCTGTAGCCGAATTCCTTGGTGAAAACCGCGTTGTACTTCTTGTTGCCGTACTCGGTATCCAGCACCAGCGGATGCTCGATCATGCGAAAATGGCGGCGGATCTGGTGGTGGCGCCCGGTCTCGATCTCGGTCTCCACGTAGCTGGAATTGCCGAAGCGCTCGAGTACCTTGTAGCGCGTGACGGCGTCGACCGGCTCGCCTTTGACGCGCGAGGGGAGCTGCTGCCGAATCTCGCCGGAATCCTTGGGCAGCCGCCCCGCCACGAGTGCGCGGTAGGTCTTGGTCCAGCCGGAGAACTTATGCTTGAGCGTCTCGGCCAGCGCCGCGCGCGAGCGCGCGAAGATCACGACACCCGAGGTTTCGAAATCGAGGCGGTGCACCGGGTGCACGCCCGGAAAATCCTTGCGGAGGAAATCGAGCAGCGGGAGCTTGTCCACGCGTCCCTTGCCGCGCACGACGAGTTCGCCCGAGAGCTTATGAACGGCCAGAAAGTGGTCGTCCTGGTACAGGATGCGGTCGGGATTGATATGGGGCATCGGAGCGAGTGTACAGGAGGAACTGCGCGTCAGTCGTCGTTATCGAACTCCACGGTCAGCCGCGCCAAGTCACGCGTGGCGCCGATGTCGTAGGCAATGTCGTGGAGCTGCTGGTACACCTGCTCGCGGGTGTCGCGATCCCCGACGGTTCTGTGCCTGTGTTCCCCGACCGCCACCACACCCATCATGTTCTGCCAGAGGGCGAGCAGCTTCTGGAATCGCGCACGAAGCAGATCGCGGTACTTCTCCACCTCCCTCTCTCGCGTTTGGCGGCTCTCCGGTCCCGTATAGCACGGAACCTGGGCCTCACGCAGACGATCTTCTGCAGCCCGGAGATTCTTTCGCAGCTGCTCTGTCGCAACGGCACCACCCTCTAATTGAGTGAGAATCACCGTATATTTGGTTTCCGAGTTCATGCTATTAAAATACTACAATAATTGAATTAGTCAAAATTCATCTCACGCCTCCGTTTGTAACAGATGGCAGACGCGCCGTGCAACGCAAAAGCATTTACACCGTTATTTCCGTGGGCGGCGGCGCATCCGGACAATGCACGCGCAGGCCGTACTTCTTCTCCAGGTGATCGGGATTCCAGCTCTCTTTGGCCTTCCGCAGGCCCTCGATGCCCAGATCCTGCTCTCGGTTGAGCCACTGATATTGCACCGGGAGCGAGTTGACGAAGGCATGCGTCGTGAACGGATAGAGACCGGTGTGCCCGGGCAGGGCTTTCTCGAAGTGCTCGATGAACGTGTCTGCATTGAGCGGCTCCCCCACCGCGAACGACACGAGCTCGTTCTCCAGCCACACGCCGATGCCATGCAGCCCGAGCGCATCGTAGTGCTGCATGCCCTTGATGAACGCCGAGCTCTCGTTGCGCGCCGAGACGTTGTTCTGCTGACCTTCGAGCCATGTCTCCTGCACGCGGATGCAGTCCATCGCGTCAGCGGACGTGATGGGACGGACCACGGGCGAGAGAGCCGCAAAGCGCTTGACGAAGTTGCGCTTGCCGTCGAATTTCTTGCCCTTCATCTCTTTGAGATCCTCCAGCTTGTAGATGTAGTCACTGTTGTTGCGGTCGAAATCCAGTTCGTGCTTGGGAGCGAGCTTGTCTGCGAGTGCCTGATGCATGCGCACCCAGTGGTAGCGGCAAAGCCCGGTGAAAGATTCTTCGATGAGTGCGACGGGATCCGGACCGGCGGGCGGAAAGATATTCAGACAACCGTCCTCATCGCGGAAGGACACCAATAGATGATTTTTATACTCGCACCACAGGTGATGCTTCAGCTCCACGCGGCAGAAGATGTCCGCAAATGTCATCTCGCACACCTGCTGGGGATACTTTGCGAAATACCCGTCGAAGAGGGGCTTCTGGGCGAGGGTCACCGGCTGCATCAGCTTCAGGAGTTCACAGGGCACGCGTATCCGGGGGGAAGAGTTCCGGAACAGTTTACCAGTGAAGTATCGGAGTGGCGACGGGCATCAGCTGCCAATCGATGCCTCCAGCGCGGGTCACGAGGCTCCGACGAACACCGCATATTCCTGAATCCGTTTTTCAATATGGCTTCGGTACTGCAAGATGCTCGCATTGTCCGGTTTCCCGTCAAGAACCTCCAGCGCTTCCCGACATTGCCCCTGGACTCCCCGGATCACGGGACGCATGCGCTCCTCAAACGGAATAAGGCGAACCATGGCATCACGGCTCAACTCACATAGCAGATACACCTGCCGCTCCACGTCCTCGGGGCTGTCGACATGTCTCAATGTTCCGAGTTCTTTGGAAAAACCATCGACGGCATCGGCCAGGTAAACGTCGCGAACAAGACTTCTCCAATCAGCCATAGCTGGGATCGTAGCATGAGCCTCAAACAGACAGGAAACCACACACTACTCAGTCATTTGGTTACACCTGTATAACGCGCCCACCCGCGGTACTCGAGAATTTCATTTTCATCCTGGCGGCGCTTGCTGTCCGCATGCGCATCCGTCCTTTCTGGGGGTACGGGCATGCGATGTCCCGTCATCCAGGTGTAGAACTGCGCGGCGTTGCGGAGATTTTGCCTGTATGCGTCCTGGCGGTCGCCCTGGGGATGCGTATCCACGTCCACACCGAGATCAGCCGCATATACCTTCGCGTCAGCGGGATTCTTGGGATTGATGGCAAGCAGGAACGCGCTCCGACGCATGATGTAGACCGGGCTCTGCGGATCATGGAGTCCGGCACCCGCTTCGCAGGAACGCAGCAGGTCGCGGACGATCTTTTCGCGTGTGGCTTCGGGCATGGCTGCCGCAGCCTTCTTGTAGGCGTCGCCGTCGATCTCCCGGTTGTTCTCGCCGAACACCCAGTACTTGCCACGCTCGGTGAGATCGCTGACAAGAACGCCGCTCTGACCGTTATGCAATTTAGCGACGCGGAAAACGGCGGGCACGGGCGCGCCTTGGCGTTTTAGGTGCTCGTATTTCTCCACCTGCTCCTCGGCATGCTCGATCATGAACGTCTCCTTCAGAAAATATTTTCCGTGCTCGCCTTTATGAGAGAGCAACGAGCCGATCGCCTTCCGTCCAAATTCGGTTCCCGCACGGATCTCGGCGTCCTCCACAAAACGGAACTTGTTGCCGGACTCCTCTGGGTCGCCATGGCGGTCAATGCCGACGTGCTTTTTATGTCTATCTATAGAGAGAAAGAAGAATACTATATTATAACAAATTAGCGTTTATTTGACAATAAAACGACTCGGCCCCACATTCCCCTCGCACGCCTTACCGCTGCGCCTCCATCAGCATCTGGGTGCAGTCGCCTTCGTAGAGCGTCGTCTCGCGCTCGATCTCATCGGGGCAGGTGTTGTCCGCCTCGACCTGCGCATTGTAGCGCGCGGTGGTCTTGCAGGCGGGGTCGTCGTACTTCTCGATGCAATCGATGCCGTCCGTGTAACCGGCCGCGGCCAGTTTCGCCGTGACGCAGGCCTCCACTTTTTCTTCGTCAGCCTTCACCTGGCGCATGCACTCGTTGTAACCGGACGATTCCTCCAAAGCGGCGTTCTTCGCTTCCTGCTGTTTCACTTTCTCGGCCGGGGACGGTTCGCACGCGGCGAACAGGAGACAGAGAAGAGAGAGCGGAATGAGCACGGAGCGACGCATGAGGAAAAAGAAGGAGATGCGCGGAGTATACATGAGCAGGACAGTCTCCAACCTTACTGGGCCTTACCCGGAGTCATCGCCGTCAGCCCCCAGCCGTGGCCGTCGGGATCGTAGAAGCCGCACTGGTACATGAAACCGTAATCCTCGGGCTCGTGCGCTTTTGTTCCTCCGGCCGCTACCGCCTTCGCCACCAGCGAGTCGACCTCCTCGCGACTCTCGCACGTCAGACTAAGCAGCACCTGGCAGAATTTCTTCGCGTCGGAGAGGGGCTTGGGGGAGATCGCCTGGAATTTTTCAGGCGTGGTCATCATCACCGTGATCGTGTCACTGATGCTGATGCATGCTGTCGTGTCATCCGACATTTCCGGATTTGCCCTGTAGCCGAGCGCCTCGTAAAACGCCCGCGATTTCTTCGGGTCTTGTACGGGCAGCGAGATGAAGATGGCGGTGGGCATGGGATGAGCGAGAATGGTGGGCAATACTGGGTTCGAACCAGTGACCTTGCGAATGTGAATCGCACGCTCTAACCAGCTGAGCTAATTGCCCGAGGTCTATGAGGTTATCCGATTGTGGAAGGATCGCGTTACGCCTTGTTTCCTGTTCGCCCCTTCGGGGCTGGGCCAGCTGAGCTAATTGCCCTTACAACGCCGAATACGCATCCGGGTTGAGGCCGAAAGTGTAGCCAACGCACGCCATTCCGCGCAATCCGTTATACTCGCAAAGTGAAGCAGCTGATCATCAACGCCGACGACCTGGGAATGAATCCCCAGCGCAGCCACGGGATCTTCCAGGCCTTCGAGTTCGGCGTGGTCACCAGCGCCTCGATCATCCCGAACATGAGTCATTCGGACCAGGCGGCCAAGCACGCCCGGGAGCGCGAAGTGCCCTGCGGCCTCCACCTGAACCTCACCGAAGGCACGCCCGTCAGCGACCGCGCGCACGTGGAGTCCCTGCTGGAGGGCAACGGCGAGTTCCGGGACCGCCACCAGCAGCGCCGCATGCTGGCCGAAGGCGCCGTGGACCCGACGCACATCGAGCGCGAGATCCGCGCGCAGATCGAGTGGTTCCTGGACGCGCACGGCCAGCCCACCCACGTCGACGGCCATCATCACATCCACGTTCATCCGCTCATCGCGCAGCGCCTTGTCGACATCCTCGACCGCTACGGCATCCTGCACGTCCGCATCCCCGCCGAGCATCCCCTCCCCCCGTTCGGCTACATCGTGAGCGACGAGCAGATCGAACGAGCGCAAAAGATCACCGCGGAAGCGGAAGAGGCGCGCAAGCTCTTCACGGCCAACGGCCTCACGGGCACCGATCATTTCCGCGGCCTGTCGCTCATCGGCAACGCATCGGCGAAGAACCTGCGCCACAATCTCAACCGCCTCCCCGAGGGCTCGACCGAACTCATGGTGCATCCGAGCAGCCACATCACCGTCGGCACGGAGTTCGATCTCGATCCGCAGCGCCAGACCGAACTGCTGATGCTCCTGAACCCCGAACTGCCGGGTTTCATCAAAGAGCGCGGCATTCAGCTCTGCTCCTGGGCGGATATCGCGTGATCAGCGGACTTTGGCCTTCACGCCCTTCTTCGTGCCGGGCGTCTTCTTCATCGCCTGGCGCACCAGCTTCTTCTTGGCGCTCATGAGGGCGCTCGGAATGGCGAACGTGCCGGTGAACTCGGGGTCGTTGGAGAGCCTGCTCTCCTCCGGCAGCACCTGGTTCTGGTACTTGGAATGCGGCTTGGCGTGGTACGGCGTATCCGCCGGGCTCGACATCATCTCGAATGCAATCTGGCAGATGCGCATGCCCGGGTAGAGCGCGATCGGCATGCGGTTGAGGTTGCTGATTTCGAGCGTGATCGTGCCCGAGAATCCCGGGTCCACGAAGCCCGCGGTCGAGTGCACGATAATACCAAGGCGTCCGAGGCTCGAGCGTCCCTCCACGCGCACGACGAGATCGTCGGGAACGGTGATGCTCTCTTCGGTGACGCCCAGCACAAACTCTCCCGGCTGCACCATGTACGGCTCGTCGTTGAGGACCGTGATCATGCGCATGTTGCCCTGGAACGTCTCGGGCTTCTTGGGATCGATAACGGCGAACTTGCTGTGTTCGTACAGCTTGAAGACATTGCCGAGGTGCAGATCCATGCTGGAAGCGTGGATATGCTCGAACATGCGGGGCAACGCCGACTCGATTTTGACTTTCCCGGATTCGAGGGCACGTTTGATATCGCGGTCGGAGAGGATCATGCAATCAGAGTAGCAGCGGGATGGATTTTCTAGCAAAGCGTTATTGGCATGGCCCCCGCAACCTCATAGAATGTGATCCCTTATGGTAGAAACGCAGAAAGCAACGACCTACGAAAAGAAGGACACAAAGTCCGGATCCGAAGACGTACCTCTTTTTGAACTCGAAGATCGACGCCAGCGCATTATGCAATTCGTTGGTCGGTATGTTGATCAAGTACGACAATTGGGTGCTGGCTCCCGCAGTGAAATTGCGCAAACAATGTCTTGGGCCCAAAAGACTCAATTAACACTAGGTGGCGACAATGGATTGATCGATCGAGAAAACACATTGCCGTTTCTGGAGAGACAGCTCGATTCCATGAAGTCGCTCTACAACAGCGAACTCATCCCCAAATTGCAGGCCGCCCGCAGCTCATCCCCTCCCCTCATGTCGCAGGCATCGGTCGACAAGTGGATCAAGCGGTTCAAAGACCCAAATGTGCATTACAAGGCGAAAGAACAGTTCGTCCGCACCAAACTCCCGGCCAATATCGAACGCCTCAAGGCTGTGCAGGCCAAACGCGCCGAACTGCTCAAGAACCCTTCAATCAAGAAGCTCACGTCCTCACAGGTCAAAGACCTGGATAAGCTCCTGAGCGACGAGAAGTTCGTCGGCCTTCATTACACCAAACGCGCGGACCTGGTGGCTGCGGTCAATGCCGCGCTCAACGCGCAGACGGGCCGCATGCCGGCGCTCCACGCCTCCGCCAAGCAGATGCTGGAGAGCGCCGCGCAGGAGGGCGTGCTCAGCTGGTCCAAGATCGGCCGCTGGATGCAGCGGATCTTCGGGAAAGACGCCAAGGAGGAGCAGATCAAGGCGTTCCTCATCGGCAGCGGACCCAACTCCCTGGGACGGCTTGTGGGCAACTGGCGCGAGGCCAAACGCCACTTTGACAAACTTGAAGCCAAGCGCGAGAAGCTCGGTACGCCGCCCAGTTTCCGTTTCGTCAGCATTGATGTCTTCCTCGGCTGGTCATTTGATAAGCGCACGTCCTACCTGACGGAAGCCGATAACCGCTTCTCCAGTTTCGAGAATGAACGCTATGACTTCCTCCAGATCCGCCACGCCCTGGACTCCAAAGACTGGGAGGAGGCCGGCGACCTCATCGCGCAGGCGAAGAAGAAACCGCTGACGAAGCCCGACCAGGCGAAGCTCGCCTCCATGGAGAGCTTCTTCCGGGCGCACAGCAAGCAGGCGCCCAAGGCCAAAGAGAAGAAAGAAGGCGAATCCCCCATCGAGGTGCTGACGAAAATGCGCAACGCCCTCAATCAGATCGGCTACGCCTCCATCAAGGACCGCTACGTCCACGCCATGCAGCACGACTACAGCACGCTCTGGGCGCTCTGCACGATGTACTACAACTGGCAGTGGTGTCGTGAGCGCGGCTACAGCAGCGACGAGATGGACGCCGGCCTCAAGGAGGACGCCAAAGAGAAAACCTACGAGCACATTGAGCACGGCCAGCCCAAGGGCCACGTCATCAACGAGATGACCTCGGACACGTCGATGAAACCCGCGGCCCGCAACGACGAGCATACCAAGTCCGCGCAGGGCATCTTCGTGGATGAGACGACGGACAACAGCGTGCTGATCGAGAAATTCGTGAAGCCCAACCGTTACAACCGCGCAGTGTGGTACTGGACGCGCTTCATGGAAAAGAACATCCCCTACGGCCACATGCAGTACGTTATCCAGCATGTCCACCCCGTGATCAAATCGGGCATGCGCAAACTGGACCAGATGGGCGTGCGCTACACGGACAGCGGCCCGGCCCAGTACAAGCGCGGCGGCATCGCCGGCGCCCAGCCCAGTCTCAACTGAGCCGGACTTCGGGTACACTGGAGCGGCTGTTTCCTCCTCCTTTCACCATGCCTACCGTCCGCCGCGCCGTCCTCGTCCTCTGCCTCCTCACTCTGACCGCTTGTGGCACGCAAGCACCTGCGGCCGTGCTGGAGAACCCCCTTGTCGCAGAACGGTACTGGGAGGAACTCACCGACCGCATGACGATGCTCGTCATCAACAACGATCCCATCCTCAAGGATCCCGCCAAGGCCGCACTGATCGAACGGATCAAGAATGACGCCCTCGCCAAAGCCCAGGAACAGACACGGTTGATGCGCGACGGCCTCTCGTCGTCGTTCCAGACCGTCGCCCAGCAGACCGACGGACTCGCGCTGCTGCTTCGCAATACCCTGTATCTCAGTTCGGATTTCACCACGTACCCGGGCCCGTCGCTGCACCTGTATCTGACGTCGATGGTCGACCCGCGCGACTCCGCGTTCCCGGACACCTCCGCGCGCGACTTGGGCGTGATGCAGTCGCCATACGGTGCGCAGGCATATGACCTGGGCGAGGATCCGAAGATGTCGACCTACCGCACCGTCGTCGTGTACGACACGGAGCTTGGCCTGATCTACGGCTTCACTCAGCTCGGGAAATAACGCTCAGAGACGCTGAGCCGCTCCGTTGATGCCAGCCTCGACCGCTGTGCTCAGTGCGTCCAGCGTGGCCTCGGTCTGGCGGCCGTTTACGAAGTACGTCGGAGTGCCCTGGACACCCAGCTTGATGCCCTCGTCGTAGTCCGCGAGGATCGTCTTGCGCTTGATATGCGAGCGGGTGCAGCGGTCGAAGAGATCGTTGTCGATGCCGAGCTCCTTCGCCCAGTCGCGCACCGAGCTGTTCTTCAGCTGGTCCTGCTTGGTGTAGGCGAGATCGAGGTACTCCCAGAACTTGTTCTGGTCCGCGGCACACTCGCTGGCCTCAGCCAGATCCAACGCATAGCGGTGGATATTCCTCAGCGGGAAGTGCTTAAACTCGAAGCGGATCTGCGTGCCATATTTGGCGAGCAGGGGCTGATTGAGAGCCGTGAAGGACGTGCGGCAGGCGGGGCACTGGATGTCGCCGTATTCGGTGACAACGACGGCACCGTTGGGGTTGCCGGACGGCGTGCGGCTGGTGGTCTCGGAGAGCCCGGTCTTGTCGACGCAGGCGGAGAGAAGCAGGGCCGCGGACACGGCGAGGAGCGGGAGAAGGCGTTTCATGGGAGAGAGGATGAAGGAAGAACCGTAAGAACAGGTTAAGACATGTTCGCAGCGATTCTAATGGCTTGGGAAATATTTACCAACACTTCCCCCCGGAAGGCTATACTCGCGCCCGGATGTCTCTCTATCGCAAGTACCGGCCCCAGACCTTTGCCGACGTCATCGGGCAGGACCATGTGGTCACGACGCTGGAGAACGCCGTCAGCCAGGGCAAACTCGCCCACGCCTACCTGTTCGCAGGCTCCCGCGGAACCGGGAAGACCTCGGTGGCGCGCATCCTCGCCAAGGTCATGCTTACGCACGGCGTGACGGATGAAGCGGTGAAGAAGCAAATCATCACGGGCGTGGAGGACGGCAGCCTCGTGGACCTGGTGGAGATCGACGCGGCCAGCAACCGCGGCATCGACGACATCCGCAACCTCGTGGAGAAGATCCAGTTCTCGCCGGTCGCGGCGGGCGCCAAGGTGTACATCATCGACGAGGTGCACATGCTCACGCGCGAGGCCTTCAACGCGCTGCTCAAAACACTCGAGGAACCGCCCCCGTATGCGTTCTTCATCCTGGCGACCACCGAACTCCAGAAGATCCCGGCAACGATCCAATCGCGTTGCCAGCGCTTCACGTTCCGGCAGATCCGCGAGGAGGACATCATCCGCGGCCTGCAGGGCATCGTCGATAAAGAGCACATTCAGATCGACCGCACGGCGCTGCGCTCCATCGCCCGCCACGCGCAGGGCGGCATGCGCGACGCCATCTCGCTGCTCGATCAGCTTCGCTCACTGGAGAAGATTTCGCCCGAGGACGTGCGTGAACGCATCGGGGAGTCGGGGCACGAGCACGTGGACTCGGTCTTCGAGGCGATCGCGGCCAACGACCGCCAGGCGCTGCTGGATATCGTGTCAGCCTTGGAAGAGGCGGGCATCCCGCTGGACACCTTCGTGCGCCAGCTGCTCGGCGATGTGCGCAACCGCCTGCACCACGCCGTTGATGAATCGCACTCAACAGCCGACCTCGCGCGCATGCTCGCTATCCTGCTCGATGCCATCCGCGACATCCGCATCGCCCCGGTTCCCGGCCTTGTCCTGGAAACCGCCCTGCTAACCCTCTGCGGCGCCGATTTTCCCTCCGCACCCGCACCCGCCGTCCGCGTGGAAGAGAAGCCGGAACCCCGTGCAGAGGCCAAAATCGACGCCAGAAAGGCTCCCAAAGAAGCGGTGAGCGCCCCGGTAAAACCTCCCGAACCCCCGCCCGCCAAGAAAGAGAAAGACGTTGCACCCTCTGCAATCGTCGAGGCGCCGGAACTCTCGATCGATGAAGTCCATCGCCAGTGGCCGACAGTGCTCCGGGACGTGACGCCTGCCTCGGTGAAGATGTCGCTCAAGAACGGACGGGTGCATTCCATCAAGGGCTCGACGATCCTGCTGAGCTTCACATCCGGATTCCACCGCGACAAGGTCGCCCCGACGGACGCGAGCCGCCGCGTGGAGGAGGTGCTGGAAAAAGTGTTTCATCGTCCCGTGCGTATCGAGTGCGTGCTGGAAGAAGAGCGCCGCGGCGCGCCAGCCGCCGATACCAATCTGGTGAATCTCGCGGAAGCCGCTTCCGAAGTTTTCTGATGCATCCCAAAGACGAGAAAGAGCGGCTGCGGACGGCGATCGCCGAGCGTCTCAAGCGCCTCACGGAGACCGACCGCGCCGCCGAGAGCCGTTCGACGTGCCGCCGTCTTCTCCAACGCCTGCCCAAAGAACCCGTGACGGTCTGCGCGTACTATCCGCTCAAGAGCGAGATCGACCTGAAGCCGCTCATGCTCCGGTTGTTGGAAGACAAATACCCGCTGTATCTCCCGCGCTTCGAGGGCGGCAAGATGGTCTTTAGGCGCGTCATGGATCTGACTAAAGACATGCAGAACAGTGCGTATGGCATCCCGGAACCGGGCGACGCGTGTCCTCTGCTCGACCCGTCGACGTTGGACATCGCGCTCATCCCCGCGCGCGCCTACGCCCCGGACGGACGCCGCATGGGCCGGGGCAATGGCGGCTACGACATCTGGATCCGCGCCCAGCGCGCCCTCAACCCGAAGACGCTCTTCTGGGGCGTGTGCTTTGAATCGCAGGTCGTACCCGATATCCCCATGGAGGCCCACGACGAGAAGGTCGATCTGGTGTTTACGCAGCGGGGAGCCTCGGACGTCGTGTCGTGACGGGAGTCCTTGCAGAGAAAGTGAAGATTCCTATACTCGCAAGGCTTTGCCCCCCCAAAAACACGAGGACCGTGTCATGGCAAAGTGGCTGTTCTGGTCATTCATTCTCTTCGTGACCCTGGAGATCTGGCTCGGTATCAACAAGATCTGGCTGGGCATGGGTGGCCACATCACGCTGGCATTCGTCGCCCCCCTGACCATGTACACGATCAAGCGGATCTGGCCCCCGAAGGAATGACCTGCCTGTCCTGTACAGGCAGCCCGTCGCGGAGCGACGGGCCTTTTCACGGTTTTGCAGTCCCCTCGGGTCTTCCGGTAGTCTGGACTCCCCGCTCCCTTCCCCTCCACTCCTTATGTTCACCTATGACGCGCTGAAACTCGCCGATCCCGACGTGTACAACGCGCTCATGGGCGAAATGCGCCGCCAGGTAGAGGGTGTGGAGCTGATCGCCTCGGAGAACTACGTCTCCCCCGCGGTACTGGAGACAATGGGCACGGTCTTCAACAACAAATACAGCGAGGGTTACCCCGGCAAGCGCTACTACGCCGGTCAGGAATACACGGACATCGTGGAGACACTGGCCATCGAGCGTGCCAAGAAGCTCTTCGGCGCGGGCCACGCCAACGTCCAGCCGCACGCCGGCGCCCCGATGAACGTCGCCACGTACTTCGCACTGCTGGAGCCGGGCGACACGGTCCTCGGCATGGATCTGAGCCACGGCGGCCACCTCACGCACGGCCACCCGGTGACGTACCTGACCAAGATCTACAAGTTCGTGCGCTACAAGATGAAGGATGTGGAGACGGGCGAGATCGACTATGACGAGATGCGCGAGGTCGCGCTGCGCGAGAAACCCAAGCTGATCCTCGCCGGATTCTCCGCGTACCCGCGCGAGCTCAACTACGCCAAGATGAAGGCCATCGCCGATGAAGTGGGCGCCTACACCATGGCCGACATGGCCCACATCGCGGGCATGATCGCGGGCAAGGCTCTGCGCAACCCCTTCGAGGACGGCTTCGATGTGATGACCACGACCACGCACAAGAGCCTCCGCGGCCCCCGCGGCGGCCTGATCCTCACGCGCGAGGCGGAGCTGGGCAAGAAGATCGATAAGTCGGTGTTCCCCGGCTTCCAGGGCGGCCCGATCATGCAGATGGTGGCGGCCAAGGCCGTCGCATTCGGCGAGGCGCTCAAACCGGAGTTCCAGACCTACGCCAAACAGATCATCGCCAACAGCAAGTACCTGGCGAAGTTCTTCATGGATAAGGGCGTCAAGCTCGTCACCAATGGAACAGACAACCACCTGATGCTCATCGACTGTGTGACGTCGTGGGGCCTGCCCGGAGGCGAAGTGGAGACGGTGCTCGACCGCG